>DONZ01000065.1 GCA_003512875.1 Desulfovibrio sp.
AGCCCAAAAAAAGGGGCAGACCTAAAAAAAGCGCTGCAAAAGAAACAAAAATAGTAGATTCCGTTCCGGCTGAACAAGAGGAAATTTTTATTAATGAACAAGCACTGCTCAATGAAGTTCCTCATGAAATCGGTCTGTTGTCTTTACGTGAAAATGTGCTTTTCAATTCAATGATCATGCCCATATACGAAACGCGTGAAAGCGGCATTGCGGTTATAGAAAAAGCGTATAACAGCTCAAAATTCATTTTTATCACCGCACAGAAAGATAGTTTTGTCGATGAACCGAAAATAAACGATTTATACGCTATCGGAACAGTGGGACTTATTTTGCGGATGGTGAAGCTGCCGAACGGACACATCAAAGCCCTCATACAGGGAATAAGCCGTGCCAAATGTTTAGGGGAAATCGCCAAAGCGGAATATCCGCAGGTATTTATTGAACTTATCAAGGAAAAAACCGCCGATATCAACCCTGAAGTTACGGCAAGGATACGGCTCGCCCGTGAATACAGCGAAAAAATCCTGCAGCTTCGCGGTGTGCCTATTGCTGAAATCATGGCGATTTTAATGCAGGTTGACGAACCCGGAAAATTAGCGGATTTAATAGCGTCAAATATGCGGATAAAAGCCGATGAAGCTCAAGTCATGCTTGAATGTTTAGACCCTGTCGAACGTTTGAACATTGTTATAAAACACCTTTTAAAAGAAGTCGAAATTGCCGATTTGCAGGCGAAAATTCAAAATATTGCCCGCGAAGGCATGGATAAAGCTCAAAAGACCTATTATTTACGTGAACAAATCAAAGCCATACGTTCCGAACTCGGCGAAAATGCCAATATGGACGAAGAGCTTGACACGCTGCGGGAAAATTTGGAGAAAATAGGGCTCAGCAAAGAAGCGAAAGCGGAAGCGAAAAAACAACTGTACCGTTTGTCGAATATGGGCGTTGATTCGGCTGAAGCCAGCGTCGTGCGCACGTATTTGGACTGGCTTGTCGAATTGCCGTGGAAAAAGACCACAAAAGATATTTTGGACATCACCAAAGCCAAAAAGTTGCTTGACGCCGACCATTATGGACTAACTAAAATAAAAGACCGGATTTTGGAATTTTTGAGCGTGAGAAAATTAAATCCGCAGTCAAAGGCGACGATACTTTGTTTCGTAGGTCCTCCGGGGGTGGGCAAAACTTCCTTGGGTCGTTCCATTGCCAAGGCTATGAATAGGAAATTTCAGCGTATTTCCTTGGGAGGTATGCGGGATGAAGCTGAAATCAGAGGACACAGGCGAACCTATGTCGGTGCCATGCCCGGTCGGATCATTCAGGCGATGAAAAATGCAGGTACCAAAAATCCCGTGATCGTGCTTGATGAAATCGATAAATTGGGCAATGATTTCAGAGGGGACCCGAGTTCTGCTTTGCTTGAAGCACTTGACCCCGAACAAAACAGCCATTTCAGCGATCATTATTTGAATGTCGAATTCGATTTGTCAAAGGTTTTGTTTTTATGCACAGCCAACAATATTGATTCTATTCCGCATGCGCTTCGTGATAGGATGGAAATCATACGTATTTCAGGTTATACCGAACTTGAAAAACTTGCTATTGTAAAATCGTATATTCTCAAACGGCAAATACTTGATAACGGTCTTACGGAAAAACAAATAAAAATCACGGATAATTCCATTAAAAAAGTAATCCGTGAATATACGCGTGAAGCCGGCTTGCGCAATCTGGAACGGGAAATCGGGGCGATTTGCCGCAAAGTGGCAAGGAAAGTGGCGGAACATGAAATCACATATTGTTCCGTTACGCCTAAAATGATTGAAGAACTCCTCGGAGCTCCAAGATTTTTGGAAGAAGAACGTGAAAAAAAATTGCTCCCCGGTGTAGCGACAGGGCTTGCGTGGACTCAATCGGGCGGCGATGTGCTTTTTGTGGAAGTTTCAAAAATGAAAGGAAAAGGAGCTGTTCAGATTACCGGACAACTCGGCGATGTTATGAAAGAAAGCTGTCAAGCCGCTGTTTCCTATATACGCAGCCATGCGGACATCTTGAAAGTGGAAGAAGATTTTTATGAAAAATACGATTTGCATATCCATGTTCCGGAAGGAGCGACTCCGAAAGACGGACCTTCCGCGGGCGTGACATTGTTTGCCGCCATTTTATCTTCTTTGCTCGATGTGTCGGCAAAATCCGAATACTGCATGACAGGGGAAATAACCTTGCGCGGCAGAGTATTGCCGGTTGGCGGTATTAAAGAAAAAATCTTGGCGGCTGTTACCCGAGGCTTGAAAGATGTGATTATTCCGAAACAGAATATGAAAGATTTGGAAGATATTCCTGCCGAACTATTGGAAAAAATCACGGTGCATCCGGTAACGCATGTTGATGATGTAAGAAAATTGATTTTTTAAATATAACAGCCTTTTTTGATGTGGATATTTTTTCCGGTTCAAAAAAGGCTTTTTTTAATTTTGAAAATATCCGTAAATTTCTTGTTTGTCCGTAATGCCGCTTGCCAAAAGAACAGCCATTTTGATACGGGCTTTTTTTGCGGAATAATCGAAAGCCGGAATTGCCCCATATCTGATTAATTTTCCAAGCCCTCCAGAAAAATCATAACAATCGGCGACACCGCCGTTTGCACAGTCAGAAGTGATTATGACATAACAACCTGAATTGATAAGTTTTTCGATGTTCTTGGCAAGTTCTTCGGTTACATTGCCGCGCCCGAACGCTTCTATGATGATGGCTTGGTATTTCAATTTTTCATAATAGCCGAGTATGTCGCCGGTGCAATTTAAACTTGCTTTGTAAATATCAATATTGGCAAAAGGCGGTTTTATCTTAAAATGTTCCTGTTCACGGGGAACTTGCGCGATATGCACATTTCCTCTGTCGACAGTTCCCAACATGCCGTAATATTGAGCTGTGAACGCCTGCAAAAAATGCGTATGGGATTTATGGACGTATTTGGGCATGAAAAGCGCCTGATTAAAAAGAACGGTCACACCTGAATTTCGGATTTTTTTTGAACAGACAGTCCAAACCGCATGCTGCAAATTGGAAAGGGCGTCGCTTCCGAGTTCATCGCCGGAGCGCTGGGAACCGGTTACGATGACAGGTCTGTTTTCATTTTCAGGATAGCACAAACTAAAAAAATAGGCGCTTTCTTCCAATGTGTCCGTACCATGGGTTATTATGATTCCGAGAGCTGCCGTATCGGAAAATATTTTATGAATATGCTCAGTTATTTCATATACCAAATCGAATGTCATCAATGAGCTGTCAATGGCGGCTATTTCATGATAAACAAGTTCGCAGGAAAACGGAATGTCAAGTTTTGATGCAAGATTTTGTATCGGGGTTTTTCCAAGTTTCGCGCCGTGTTCGGTTTGTTTGGCTGAAATTGTGCCGCCGGTTGCAATGATGTGGATTTGCTGCATAATTCTTTTATTATTGGTGTGGTATTATAAAATTATTCTTCGGTATTCAGCATGGCTGCTTTTGTACGCGGCGCATTTTCCCTGAACAGTTCCACGGATAGCGCCATTCCGGTTTTATCATCCAATTCCATCAATAAGCCGTTTAAAGCTCCCTGACCCACAGCGCGTTGAAAACTTGAAGGCCGTTTTGTCAAAAAACGAGGCAATACCGATTCAAAACTCATTCCCAAACAAGACTGTTCGACCCCGCACATTCCCAGATCAGTCATATACGCAGTGCCGTTCGGTAAAATTTGGGCATCAGCGGTTTGAACATGGGTATGCGTGCCAAAAACAGCACTTACTTTACCGTCCAATGCAAAACCCATTGATTTTTTTTCACTTGTCGCTTCCGCATGAAAATCGACAAAACGAAAAACGATTTCATCATCCAGTGAATTGACAAAATCAAAAGCAGCTTGAAAAGGACAGGGAAGCGCGTCCATGAATGTTGTTCCTTCAATATTCAAAACCGCAATTTTTCTTCCGTCCGGCAAAATGAAAATATTTGACCCCCGTCCCGGCGCAGGTTCCGGATAATTCTTAGGGCGCAGCACTCTTTGTTCGCTTTCAAATTTTCCGTAAACTTCACGGTTTTTCCAGCTGTGATTGCCGCCGGTTATGCAGTCGATTTTAGCATTTAAAAGTTCATTTATCGTTGATGTGGTGATGCCGACTCCGCCTGCGCTGTTTTCACCGTTCGCTATGACAAAATCAATGTTCAATTCTTCTTTCAAATAAGGGATACGGCTTCTTACGGTTTGTCTGCCAATGCTTCCGCAAATATCGCCCAATGCTAACACTCTCATTTTTTATCCTGACAAATTTGTTTTGCCTACCATGCAAAAATATGAAATTTTCGTCAAGCAGGACTTTTACCCCCTTGCAAATTTTTATAAAAAAAACTAGACTGATTACATTGAATTTAATGGATATTTTTTATGAGTGAACAAACGCAAAACCAGACAAAAAAATTTTTTCTCGGAAATATGTTAGCCCTGACGGCAACCGTTATTTGGGCGGGGAATTTTATTGCCGCCAAAATTCTCGCCAATGCCTATTCCGGTTTGGAAATGAGTTACTGGCGGTGGCTTATCGCGATGATTTTTGCTTTTCCTTTTGCAATGAAACATATGAAGCAGGATATTCCGTATATTTTCAAGGAATGGAAATTAATGCTTTTTTACGGCGGTATCGGTTGTTTTTTCAGCAACTTGCTTCTTTATAACGCACCTCATACCGCTCCTGCTGTCGATATGACTATTTTAATGGCGACTTCGCCTTTGCTTATGATGTTTTTATCATGGATTTTTTTCAAGGAAAAAATAAATCCTTTTTGGATTATGGGTTCAATTATCGCATTGATTGGTGTCTGCGTGCTTGTGACAAAAGGAAATTTTAAAATTTTTCAAGAGGTGAATTTTACGGTAGGGCATTTTTGGACTTTGGGGTGTTCTTTCTTTTTTGCTTTGTATTCAATATCATTACGTTTGTTTAAAGAAAAAATCAATATTTGGGTATTTTTGGAAACAACATTCATCATTGCGTTCATGACAAATTTTTCAAGCTGTCTGATTTTCAATCAGGCGCTTCCGGTCATTCATTCCCTCAAAGATTTTGGAGCGGTTCTCTATATTGGAATTTTTTCTTCTTTGGTGGCGTATATTTGCTGGAACAAAGCCATTGAACTTATCGGCGCCGTCCGTACGGGAATAATTTACTACCTTGTTCCTGTTTTCGGCTCATTCTTTGCCGTTATTTTAATAAACGAAACAATCGGTATTTTTCAGCTCATCGGCGGAACAATGGTTCTTGGCGGGGTTCTCATCTGCACATGTTTCAAAAATCATTAATGCACAGTTCTTTGTTTATCATGGATTGAAAAATTCGTATATCTTGTCCGTCGGGCAAAGACGAAAGAATGGCTCGCAAATATCCTTGCCGGATGAGCAGTTTTAAACTTTCCTTGAAATGCAAACTGAATATCCAGCCGCACAGCAATATTTTAAAATCGTTCACATAAACAAGATCGGTATACTTTATCGGCATTTTCCGTATCGCCAAATCCAAAATATGTTCGGAATACGCTTCCGGCTCATCTTTCACATGCAAAACGACGCTGTCTTTTTCCGGCAAGCTGTGCGTGAAATTTTCAGCCATGACAAATATGATGTCCAGTTTGTCGGCATCCTGGATTATTTTGGCAAGAACAAGTATTTCTTCAGGCAATTTTTTAGGAAATTCCAATTTGTTATGCAATATGATTGCGGATAGGATTTTTTTTCGTATGGTTTCAGGCTCGTTATCCAGCATATTGTGTTTTTTCAAAACCTGTATTGTGATATGCGCATGGTTTTTACTGGCGCTGTCAAGAAAGGTCTTATAGGTTTCGTATTGCAAAAATCTGCCGATATCGTGATATAAAGCGATCAATCTTGCGCAATACCGGTCTTCTTCGGATAAATCCAAGCGGTTGATGATATGTTCCGTATTGCTAACCACACGCAGCGTATGTTCTCTTTTTAAAATCAAACAAGGTTCATTTTTATTTTGCAAAAAAGAATCGACATAGGTTAAAAAAATTTGTTCGTGCCGTATGTAATTATTTGTCATGTTTCTTTTCTTCCGTGTTTTTCCATAAATTTTTTCTGAAAATTCCGCGTGGTCCGTACAAGAAGCGCAGGAAAAAAATAAAAACAAAACAAACGGCGAACATAAGCAGCATGTTTAAAAACTTTGTTTCCAAAAGACCATATATGGTATTCATAACTCACCGAAATTATAAATAATTTTTTGAATACTTTCAAAAAAAAACATTTAAGTCAAGCATTATTCCGCTTGAAAAATATTTTTTTTTGGACTAATTAAAGCAGAGGAGTTTCTTATGTCTTTTGTACATTTACATTGTCACACGGAATACAGTTTGCTTGACGGTGCGATAAGGATTGGTGATTTGACAAAAAAAGCGAGCAGCTTGGGTATGCCCGCCGCAGCCATCACCGACCACGGAAATATGCACGGCGCAGCGTATTTTTACATGTCCTGCAAAGATCATGGAATCACCCCCATTTTGGGCTGTGAAGTCTACGTTACAAAAGACCATAAAGACAGCACGAGCGAACTTGCGAAAATTCGGCACCACCTTATCTTATTGGCAAAAAACAAGCAGGGATATCAGAATTTGATTGCTTTGGTCAGCCGAAGCTTTTTAGACGGATATTATTATAAGCCGCGTGTGGATAAAGGACTTTTGGCTCAATACAATGAAGGGATCATCGCCTTATCCGCCTGTATTGCGGGTGAAATTCCGCGCACTTTGCGGGGCAATAACGCTTTTATTCAGGGAGGCGGAACATTTGAAGACGCAATCACCATTGCCAAGGAATATGCAAGTCTTTATCCCGACAGTTTTTATCTTGAAGTGCAGTCAAACACCTTGCCGGAGCAAAGTTTGGTCAATAACAGGATTTACGAGCTCGCCCACGAAACAAAACTTCCCATTGTCGCCACAAACGACTGCCATTATCTGAACAGCAACGATGTGGAAGCCCATGACATTTTGCTTTGCGTCCAGCAGCAGCGTACGGAATTTGATGAAAACCGCTGGAAATTCGATGCCAAAGACCTTTATTACAAAACTCCGGAGGAAATGATAGCGTCTTTTAAAGACCATCCTGACGCTATTGAAAATACCCTTAAAATTGCTGATGAATGTAAGGGATTGGAAATCCAATTAAAAACTCCTCCTTATCATTTTCCTGTTTATGAATTGCCCGAAGGCATGACCCTTGAAACAGAATTTAGAAAACTTGCCAGGGAAGGCTTGGAAAGACGGATTGAAAAACATCCTAAACGGGATACTCTTGATATAAATTTATATAAGGAACGGCTTGAAATGGAGCTTAATGTCATTTGCGGCATGGGCTTTCCGGGCTATTTCCTTATCGTGCAGGACTTTATCAACTGGGCTAAAAACAAAGGGATCCCCGTTGGTCCCGGGCGCGGTTCCGCTGCCGGCTCCTTGGTTGCGTGGTCGCTTCGTATCACGAACCTTGACCCTATTCCTTACCATTTGTTTTTTGAACGTTTTCTCAATGTGGAACGTGTTTCCATGCCTGATATTGATGTTGATTTCTGCGAAGACAGACGTCTTGAAGTCGTAGAGTATGTTTCCCAAAAATACGGCAAGGACAAAGTCGCCCAAATTGCCACGTTCGGTAAGATGAAAGCAAAAGCCGTCATCCGCGATGTGGGACGCGCCATTGGTCTTTCTTTTCAGGATACAAGCAGGATTTGCAAAATTTTAGGCGATGATTTGGGGATCACCCTTGAAAAATCCCTTGCCAACAATAAAGAATTTAAAGAAGAATACGATAAAAATCCTTCTTCCAAACGGCTTATCGATATTTGTCTGCGTCTGGAGGGGCTTTCCCGTCATGCTTCCACTCACGCCGCCGGTGTTGTCGTGTCCGATAAGCCCATGCATGAATATTTGCCGCTTTTTAAAGGCAAGAAAGACGAACTTGTCACCCAATTCGACATGAAAATCGTGGAAAAAGTCGGTTTGGTGAAATTTGACTTTTTGGGACTCAGAACCATCACATTAATCAATAAAGCCATTAAAAATATCCTTCATCAGGGAAAAACGCCGCCCGATTTGGATACGCTTCCTTTTGACGACCCACAGATTTATGATTTGTATTCAAAAGGGGATACGGACGGGGTTTTCCAAGTTGAAAGCACAGGCATGCGCAAATATCTGAGAATGCTGCGTCCGAGCTGTTTTGAAGATTTGATCGCTATGCTTGCGCTGTACCGTCCCGGACCGCTTAACTCCGGCATGGTCGATGAATTTTGCAAAAGAAAGCATGGGGAAGTCGAAGTTACCTATCCTTTGCCGGAATTGGAAGCTTGTTTGAAAGATACTTACGGCGTTATCGTATACCAGGAACAAGTCATGCAGATCGCCCAAATCGTCGCCCAATACACGCTTGGCGGTGCGGACCTGCTGCGCCGCGCCATGGGTAAGAAAAAGCCTGAAGAAATGGCTCAGCAGCGCGGCATTTTTCTTGACGGTTCCGGAAAGCGCGGGGTTCCTGAAGATAAGGCGAATGAAATTTTCGACCTTATGGAAAAATTTGCGGAATACGGTTTCAATAAGGCGCATAGCGCCGCATATGCTGTTATTTCGTATCATACCGCGTACTTAAAGAGATATTTTCCTGTGGAATTCATGAGCGCATTGCTGAGTTCTGAAATCGGAAACCAAGACAAAATTTTAAAATATGTCGCGGTTTGCAATGAAATGAACATAAAAGTCAAAGCTCCTGACATTCAAAAAAGCAGACGGGAATTCACTCCGGATGACGATTGTATCATTTATGGATTAGGCGGGGTAAAAACCGTAGGTGATGAAGCAATCAATGAAATTGTGCGCAACAGGGAAGAAAAAGGACCTTATAAGTCTTTTTATGATTTTTGCCTGCGGGTCAATCTTCGTAAGGTTACTAAGCGGGTATTGGAAAATCTCATAAAATCCGGCGCATTGGATTGTTTCGGTGTGTCACGCAACGGGCTTTTGGCAAGTATGGAAAGCGTTCTTGCCAAAGTCGCAAAAAAGCAAAAAGAAAAAGAATCAAGACAAGTGTCGCTTCTCATGTTCGCACCGATGGACGAAGAAACCGGTCTAGGCGGAATTGGCTTTACCTGCCATGAAAACAGCCTTCCCGAATGGGTGGAAGAAGAAAAAATCAATTTTGAAAAAGAAGCCTTGGGATTTTATTTAACTTCCCATCCATTGCAGGCGTATAAGACAGATTTTGAACGGCTAGGCATCATTCCCCTTGAAGATGTCAAACAAATGGATAACAAGGCGCTTATCAATACCGCAGTTTTGGTTACGGGAATAAAAGAAATCATAACCAAAACGGGCAAAAAAATGGCGTTTTTGCAAATCGAAGATTTGACGGGACATGGGGAACTGATCATTTTTCCAAAAAAATATGAAGAACTGCGTTCGTATTTTTCAGAAGAATCAAATAATCTTTATTATTTAACGGCAACTGTCGATAAGAGCCAAGTTGAAGAAAACAGTTTTGACGAAGATAAGGACGATGATGAAGAAGCCAAAGTCGAATTGAAACTTCTTGCGGAAAATATGATACCGCTTTTGGAAGCGTGTGAAAATTGCCATAAGGAAGTTTGCATTGATTTCGGCTCAAAACAAATCGCAGATACCGCATTATTCAAACAAATATTGCAAAAACATAGGGGAAAGGCTCCTTTCTACGCTTGGGTAAAAGTTGACGGCGAATTTGCCTGTCAATTGAAGTTCGGCGAAAATTGGAACATTAAGGCAACGCCTGAATTTTATCGGGATATAAAAACATTTTGCGATACGCAATAAAGAGGAATACATGGCACGTTCTTTTTGGCAGTTGACAGTGCGGGAAGGCTTTTCTTCCGCCCATGCCCTGCGTAATTACCAAGGCAAATGTGAAAATATGCATGGGCATAATTATTTGGCGGAACTTGTTGTTGAAGGGGATACCCTTACGGAAGATACGGAACTTGTGGCGGACTTCACAGTGTTGAAAAAAATTCTGCGGGAGGAATTGCAGAAACTTGACCACTGTGTTTTAAATGAAACACCGCCATTTGACAAAATCAATCCTTCTTCCGAAAATATCGCAAGATACTTATGGAAATGTGTCGAACCCCGTTTAAAAGAGTTTCCTGTAAGGTTGTACAGTGTGAGTATCAGTGAAAAATCAGCCCAAACGGCGACATATCGGGAAATTAAAGATTGATTGAGCCATGCGTAATTTTGTTTTGCATTCTTTTTATCATAAATTGTATTTTAAAATCGCTCAAACCATTTATTCCGACCATAGGATAAATTCTGT
>DONZ01000059.1 GCA_003512875.1 Desulfovibrio sp.
ATGCCGTATTTCAAGCATGGCATGCGTTTGGCTTTGGAAATTCTTAAAGCAAACGTTCCGATTATCACCGGTGTTACAAATATCGAAGCTCATGGCGGTGAATTTGTTGAAAAAGTGGTATTCACAAAAAACGGCAAAACGCATGAACTTGCGGCGTCAACGCTTATTCGTCATGAAGGCGTCATACCGCGCATTCAAATTCCCGATTCCCTTGGCATGGATTTGGCTTGGGATACTGTGCAGCGGTATTGGTATCCTAAAACGGATGGATTTGGCAGAACGTCATTGAACAATGTTTACATCACGGGGGACAATTCCTTTGTGCATGGCGGTGAAGCCGCTATTTGGAAAGGGTATGTCTGCGGATATGCCATTGCGGAAGATTTAGGCATTGTGCCTGATTCGGAAGTGAAAGAAAAATCGCAGGAATATGTCCGAAAAATGGAATTGCTTTGCAGGGTACGGGAATATCTGCGTCATGTTTTTGCCCCTAATCCGGAAATTTTCAATGTTTCTGACGACACAATCGTTTGCCGCTGCGAATGTGTGACGGCAGGTGAGGTGCGGCAGGCGGTGAAAGAGGGCTTCACCAATCCCCGGGAAGTAAAAATCGCCACCCGTGCAGGCATGGGAACATGTCAAGGCAGAAGCTGCGGCGTCGCCCTTGCGGAAATTATCGCCCAGGAAACCGGAAATAAGGTGGAACAAGTGGGCATTCTGAAAAACAGGCAGCCTTTTGAACCTGTTTTTTTGGCTGATTATTGCGCATTGCACGCATGAAAAACCGCAGCCGCTGATATGCCGGAAAAGACCTCGTTTGAGAGGTCTTTTTTTATGGTTAAAACAACGTTTCCTATATTGCCCGCAAAAGTTGGACCATGGTTTCTTTCGTATTTTCTATGCTTATCATGCGGCCAAAACGGTTGAAACATTCTTCATGTTCGCAGGCTATGAATGTGGGACGGAAGCCTTCCGCTTCGGCAGGGATGTCTTTGATGATACAGCCGGATCCGTTTTGCTTGATGACTTCCTCATGAGGGAGCCAGCCAAAGCGAAATTCTTCCAGATTTTTTTGCAGTGTCTGCGGCGTGAGTTTTGTGATATCATGTTCGAAAGCGGCGTAAATTTCATTCTTATAGGCAAGAACGGCAAAGAAATTGTAATTGTTTTCAACAATCAATGTTATGCCCTCCTGAAAATTTCTTTCATTAATTTTTGGAAGGGCAAGGGCGGAAAGAAGTTTTTCAAGGCGAACGTCAAATTGATACGTGCAGGAATTTCGTGTTTTTGTTTTTTCAACCCAAGCAAGCGGATTATGCGATTTATGGATATTGTTCCAAAACCCGAAATCGCTGTTTTCTATGGAAATGTAAGTTTGTTCGGGAGAAAGGCCTTTCAGAAAATCGGCATATTCTTCCTGCCGGGCGGAGGAAAATTCCTGCAGCAGTTGAAATGAAGAATTTTCTTGGCGGAATATTTTGATGTCATGCGAATTTTCTTCAATATAAAGTGTTTTCATATTCACTGTATAGGCTATTTTTTCATCTTTGAAAAGTTAATCTTTTGTTTAAAAAGATGGATTTGAAAAATAAAGTTTTTTGTGTTAGGGTGGCATCATGAATAGGATACGAATATTATGCCGTAACGTGCTGTCAGGTGTTTTGCTTGTTTCATTGAGTGTGCTTTGCCTTGCCGATACTGTTTTTGCGCAGGAAGCGCATTCCGGATATGCTTCATGGTATGGTCCGGGATTTCATGCGAGATTGACGGCAAACGGCGAACACTATGACATGTATGGCTTGACTGCGGCGCACAGGGAATGGGCGTTCGGTACCCTTGTGGAAGTTTATAACCGTGACAACAAGCGAAAATGCATTGTCCGCGTTAACGACAGAGGACCTGTTTCCAAGTCTTTTCTTATGGATTTATCCTATGGGGCTTCCATGGCGATAAGTTCTTCCAAAGCGGGAAAAGCCCGTGTTTTTTTGACTATCGTAGGAAATTCGGACGGTGTTTTTGATAAGGAGCGCTCTTTTTACCTTTTTTTGGATGATGAAATTGTGCTGCCGCAGAAGCTGGATATGGACGATTTAACCCAAGATGAAGAATATTACAGAAACATTGCGGGCGGAGTTGAAATTTTCCAATTGACCCAAAAGCATATCAGAAGATTGTATCAGGCAAATATTGTCAACGCTCCCAATCTTCTTGTGAGTATCGGGAATAAAATTTGTCTTGGACCGTATGAAACGTTTAAAGACGCCGAACTTGATTATCATAAAATCGCAACGCAATACGTGCATGCCGCTTTGTGGCTTGAAAAAACGGATAAGGCGATACGGCTCGTAACGGAATGAAAATCAAAGTTCCCTGTACGGGGCTTGCCCTATTTCATAGAAATTGTTGCCAAGACAGTCAATGGCAACGATAGCGGGGAAATTTTCAATTTCCATTTGCGCAATGGCTTCGGCTCCCAAATCTTCATAAGCGAGGACCGTATATTTTTTTATGCTTTGGGCGATAAGGGCTCCTGCTCCGCCGATAGTGACAAGATAAGGAATTTTCGCCTTTTTCATTGCTTCGACAACGGCTTGGCTGCGATAACCTTTTCCTATCATTCCGCTGATTTTGCATTGCTCGATAAGGGTGGGGGTGTAGGCGTCCATTCTGCCGGAAGTTGTCGGGCCTGCAGAACCTATGGGGCGGTCAGGGCGGGCGGGGCTCGGACCGACATAATAAATGACGGCTTTTTCAAGATTTAACGGCAGCTGTTCACCTTTCGCAAGGCTTTCGGTAAGGCGTTTGTGGGCGGCGTCACG
>DONZ01000170.1 GCA_003512875.1 Desulfovibrio sp.
AAAGACGGACGGCTTCCGGAAGCGAAGCAGGCTTTTCTGGCGGACGCGATGGGCACTTGCATAGGCGCGGTGCTCGGCACTTCCGCCGTCACTTCCTATGTTGAAAGCGCAAGCGGGGTTGCCGCAGGCGGCAGAACAGGTCTGACAGCTCTCGTCATCGCTGTTTTCTTCTTTATTTCTTTGCTCCTGGCGCCAATTTTTCTGCTTATCCCCTCAGCGGCGACGGCTCCTGCGCTTATCGTTGTCGGCTTGTTCATGATCAGCCCGATCAAAGAAATCGATTTTGACAATTTTTCCGTTTCAATCCCTGTCTTTATCACCATTATCGGCATGCCCCTCACGTACAGCATAGCCCACGGCATTGCCTGGGGCGTGATCAGCTATGTGATTATCAGCATTTCCATGGGAAAATTCAAGGAAATCCACCCGCTGACTTACATCCTCGCCCTTCTCTTCATCGCAAAGTTCATTATTGAATAAACGAAAAGAAAAAGCCCGGCAATACAAAATTGCCGGGCTTTTTCTTTTTTATTAGGGGGTGTTCACATTAGTTAATATACGTTGCCATGATAACTATGGAACACACCTTAAAAAATAATGACAAACAGTTTTGACCGGAAGTTAACCAAATATTTTGGAAAACCTCCAGCACGTTATATATTACTTATGAACCGGGGTCGGGTTGGTTACATTTGTCGGAGCCGCATTTCCATTTGGTGAAGGTTTAAAATCAAGCAATGCTTTCCAATCAGGACAATTTGGAGCAAGCTTGCGGATTGGCGTGAGAGCACGTCCTTTGAGCTGCGGGGAATCTGCAGCATAGCGGAAAGAGCGGTGGATTTGTGTCCAAGGGTTTTCATCTTTCTTTACACAATAAGGAACATCTCCGGACATTGGGTTGACAAATTCCCATACCACTTCACCTGCCGGGGTTACTTCAAACAAATGTCCATTGTTTGTTGAAGTGATTTGCCAGTTGCCATTTGGGAGTTTTTGCGCAGCACTTTGGTAGTCGGAATAAAAGCTGTTGGAATCATCGGTTTTGAAAGTCCAAACAATTTTACCGCCATTAAATGTTCCGTCACGTTCAATTTCATAAACAGCACTGTGGTTGCCGTCTGGACGCATAGTGCCATTATCGAAAATACTTACATTCCCGTTAGGCAGCCAGTTGCAGTCGTGGGAACCGAATAAAATTTGGTCGCCGCTGCGGGCATAACCTTGTACTTTTGTTCCTGCTCCATAGGCATAGGGATTGCCCCAACGCCAAACCATTTTTTTGGTTTTGCGGTCAATAATATACATTTCCCCCCAGTCCCGCGAATTGACAAGATATTGATCCGTTTCCGGATTATAACGGACAGAATTCCAATGTGTCCAGTCTGGACCTGCAAAATAAGCCGGTTTATAGCCATATGGAAGATGATAATTTGGATTCCATTGGTCCTTTGCTGTACCAATATTATCTTTTACATGAAATTCCCAAACAACATTGCCTTTTTGGTCAACTTCAAGAATAGAATCTGGCCATACGCCTTCCAAAACTCTTCCGTCAGGATATTTAAAGCCTTTTTTGTAAATAGTCGGATCGTTAGGGTCGCGTCCTTTGGCAATCATGTCGTCCCAGGACATTTTTTCCCATACAAGTATGGCTGTATTGCCATTAGGCAAACGGTCAAAACCATGGTGAGCAACCCTGTTTTTATCACGTACAGTATATTCCCATACAACATTGCCGTCCCAGTCATATTCACGCAAAGAACCATGCCAGCCGCCAAAGGTTACCGGAGTATCAGCCCCTTGTTCAGCACGGAGCAAATTACCATTGGGAAGAAGCTCTGCCATGAATGCCTGACGACCGTTATGATCCCATTCATGGACAACATTACCTTCAAGATCAATGAGATAGGTTTTTGTTCCTCCTAAATGATTCGTATAAAGAACATATCCGCCATACGATTTGTCCTTTTCATACTGGAGAACCCCTAAAGGTCCGCAAATGGCTTCATATGCCAAAGATACAGATGGAACAAGATATAAAGCAGCCAACGCCGCACCGGCTAAAAATGAAACAAGTTTACGCATTTTCTCTCCTTAATTTTATAAATTAAAGCTCAACAGCTCACCAAATATTACACGTTATCCGTCCAATGTATCAAACAAGAGCTTCATTCAAGTACCCATTTTATGAGCCGCACTTCATTGAAAAAAACATACAGCGAAGTTTTTCAGCTAAACTTTTTCTGAAAGAATGCTGTTTCATACTCCAGTTGCTGCCTGAATTTCTGCTGTGTTACGTATGCGCCAACATACGTATTGTTACCATACCGTTAATATAAAAGAAAAAATGTAATATACGCTACAAAAAATAAAACATCCTGCCTAAAATAACGGGAGGATATTTCCAGAATGTTTCCGAAAATAACAGCAAATAAATTCATACCGCAAAAGCTGTATGATACATTCTTTGCCCAAAATTGTGGAAAGAATACTTATGTATACTGCAAGAAAATATTTATGCAAAAAGCCTGTCAAAAACGACAGGCTTTCTATATAACTATATGTAATAATATGATTTAATAAATCTTTGGAATACTGAGCAGGCGCATACTGGTTTCCTGAACAGAAGGACAGCCCACCAAAACCATTGTGGATTTGAGCTGACCTTTAAGCATTTCAATATACGCTTTCACGCCTTCCTTTTCCCCGCCGACAGCGGCTATGCTGAAAGGTCTGCCAATCATGACGGCGTCAGCGCCAAGCGCCAGCATTTTCAAAATATCCACGCCGTCACGAATGCCGCCGTCAGCCAAAACCGTCAACTGCCCTTTGACGCGCTGGGCAATCTCGGGAAGCACGTCCGCAACTCCCATCGCATGGTCGAGAACACGTCCGCCATGGTTGGAAACAACAATGGCGTCACATCCGACATCGGCGGCAGCCCGCGCATCGGCGGCGGTCATGATACCTTTCAAAATAAATTTTTTGCCTTTGGCATGAACTTTATCGACAATTGTTTTCAGCTCTTCCGGACTTTTCGGAGAAACAGGGCGTCCCATTTTCGCAAGGGTGATAAGCCCTGCCGCGTCAATATCCATACCGATAATGGAACAGTTCGCTTCAATGGCTTTTTCCAATTTTTCATCAAATTCCTTGGAATCCCACGGCTTGATAAAAGGAATGCCGAAACCGCCCGCTTCGTTTATCGCCTTATATCCGCTTTCATGAATAAAAGCAGGCACGCCGTCCCCGGTACAGCCGATGGTTCCGCTTTCTTTACAGCCGTCAATCACGGCTTTCACATATTGCTCCTCGGTAATTTTTCCGCCCATATTGAAAGAAACACCGCCGATAGGCGCGGCAAGCACCGGAATTTCCAAATCCATGCCTAAAACGGAACAGCTGATTTCAGGGTTGCGCACTTCATGGATAAGGCGCATGTTGACATGAATATTTTTCAATGATTTCATATTATTATGAAAAGAAGAACCCGTTCCGCAGCCCCCCATTCCGGGAGTTTCCCCCGCGCAGGCCCTTCCGTCACAAACAGAACAAACCCTGCAAAACCCCTGCATACGCTCTTTTGCAATTTTCCGTACTTCTTGCATATCCATAAAAAAATTCCTCTCTTAATAAGTTGACTAACAAGTAAGTTTTTAATAGCACAAGCATTTTCTCTTGTCACTTATTCTTTTTTCAAAACGAGAATTTTCTTTTCGATTTTTAAATTCCTCATATTAATCCGTTGCATTAATAAAAATAATTACTTATAAAACAAGAGAAATATTTTATTTATAGTGAGGCATTATGGCATTAGCAAATCATTTTTATCAAAACCTTGCAGGCAGTTATCTTTTTTCAGAAATAGCAAAAAGAGTGAATAAATATTCCGCTGAAAATCCGGACAAAAAAATTATCCGTCTCGGTATCGGTGATGTGACAAAACCCCTTCCTCCCTCTGTTATCGCGGCACTGCATAAAGCCGTTGACGAACAGGCGACAGCCGAAGGCTTCCGCGGTTACGGTCCGGAACAAGGCTATGATTTTTTGCGTGAAACCATTGTCAATGATTGTTTCGCGCAGTTCGGCTTTGAAAAGGATGAAATTTTCGTCAGTGACGGCGCGAAAAGCGATATCGGCAATTTTCAGGAACTTTTCGACATTTCCTGCAAAGTTGCCATTACCGACCCCGTGTATCCCGTTTATGCGGATTCCAACGTC
>DONZ01000009.1 GCA_003512875.1 Desulfovibrio sp.
ACGTTGCCAAAGCCGGTGCGGCGGCAATCAAATAAAACCGCCAAAATCCCTTTTTGCAATCCTTGTTGGAAGTTTCCGCTTTTAACAAGGATTTTTGTTTCTTTACTCCCGGAAAAAACAAGACTATACTTGGAAAAAAAAAACAACAGTTAGCGCCATGGACACAATACTTACCGTTCACGAACTCAATTTCAAATTAAGCCAGCTTCTGGAAGCGCGTTTTCCGTATGTTTGGATAAAAGGAGAAGTGACGAACTGCACGCTCGCCTCATCCGGGCATATTTATTTTTCCCTGAAAGACGAACAGGAACTCTTAAATTGTGTTTGGTTCAAACGCTACCACCAAGACCTGGCATTTGACCCGCTGACCGGAGAGTGTTTTGAAAACGGAAAAAAACCGAGTCTTGCCCAAAGCCTGCGTGACGGACAAGAAATCATCTGTGCCGGGAAACTGGCTGTCTACGGAGCAAGGGGACAGTATCAGCTCATCGTTGAACATGCCCTTGAAAACGGTATCGGGCAACTGCATGAAGCCTTTGAAAAACTCAAACAAAAACTTTCTTCGGAAGGTTTATTCGATACGAAACACAAAAAACCGATTCCCCGCAAATTACAGAATATCGCCCTTATCACGGCTCCCACAGGCGCAGTTATTCATGATTTTTTAAGAATAGCCCAAACTCGGGGCATAAAAAGCACAATTCATATTTTTCCAAGCCTTGTGCAAGGCGACGAAGCCCCGAATAAACTTATCAGCGCCCTGCAAAAAGCTGAAAATCATATTTTTCCAAACGGCAAAAAAGCGGACTGTATTGTTTTCATTCGCGGCGGAGGCTCAATTCAGGATTTATGGGCGTTCAATAGTGAAGAACTCGCCCGAGCCATTTTTGCCTGCTCCATTCCCGTCGTTACCGGTATCGGGCATGAACCGGATTTTTCCATTGCCGACTATGTCAGCGATTTAAGCTGCGCAACCCCAAGCCATGCAGCCCAATTTTTATGGAAAGATAAAAACAGCCTGATCCAGGAAACCGATGATTTGGAATATGCCATGCGGTCCTCTTTTCTCGCTCTTCTCAAGCATCATGAAAAAGAATTGTCATTCCTTAAAAGACAATTGGAACTCATTTCCCCCAAAAACAAGCTGAATGAAAAAAGCTACCATCTCATGACGGTATCGCAGCGTTTACAAAAAGCTCTGCAAATCCTTTTTCAAAACAAACAAACGAAACTCTATATCGCCAAACAAAAAATCAAACGGTATGAGCCAGGTTTCACCGTTCTTTTCCATTCAATACTTCAATTAAATAAAGAAATTAATCGTTATGCCCGCACAACCATAAAAGAAAAGGAAGAAAAACTGCATAAACTGCAAAAACAACTCCGGCAAAATTTTACGGCTTATTTGCAGGATAAGGAATTTCTCCTGCAATCCAAGGCTCTTGTTCTGGAAGGCAATAATCCCCGTAAGCCTCTTGAAAAAGGATATGTTTATGCCGAACTTGCGGGAAAAGAACAAAAACCCGTGACATCCGTCCAAGATTTGCAAATAAACGATACCTTGCAATTATACCTCAGTGACGGTACAATATCTTCAAAAATCGAAACCATTGCTCCTAACAAATCGCCAAAGGATACCTTATGAGTACGCAAAACCCAATCATTGTCCACGCTCCGGCCTCAAAATCCGTTTCACACCGCATGGTCATGGGGGCAAGTTTGGCAAACGGCGAATCCGTTGTTGAAAATGTTCTTGAAAGCCAAGACCTTTTCCAAACAATGGAAATTCTGTCAAATGCCGGTGCCCGCTTTGAAAAAATAGATAAAGGCATATACAAAATTAACGGCGCATTGCCGAGAGGTGGTGAAGACATGCAGCATGCGACAGACTGCAATGTGCATGAATCGGGCACGACCTGCCGCCTCCTTACAGCCATTTTGGCAAGCGGACAAGGGTTCTTCCATATCCACGGGGCAAAACGCATGCATGAACGCCCTATCGGAACGCTCACCGCCGCCCTTGAAGAGTTGGGAGCGAAATTCCTATTCGAAAAAGAAGGCTATCCTCCCTTTCTTTTAAAAGCAAAGGGATTGAACGGCGGAGAAATAACCGTCAGCCTTGAAGAATCAAGTCAATATTTATCAGGGCTGCTTTTAGCGGCACCGCTTTGCAAAGAGCCGCTGACCATTTATATCGGCGGAACGCATGTTGTTTCTTGGCCATATATCGGTTTAACGCTTGACACCATGAAAAAATTCGGGGCGAGATTTGATATTTCCGTTAAAGATAAAGAAAACAGCACGGACGAAACCATAAAATGGAAACCCGTCGATTACAGGAAAATAACGGAAATCATTCCCCATGAAATACGTTTCCGTGTCCGTCCCTTTGCCGGCAGCGGCACATATAAAAGCGGAAAATATACAGTTGAGGGCGACTGGTCCGGAGCTTCCTATCTGCTTGCCGCAGGAGTTTTAGGGCAAAAGCCCGTTACGGTCGTCGGGCTGAATAAGGACAGTCTGCAAGCGGACAAAGCTCTCCTTGACATCCTTACGAAAATGGGCGCTGAAACAAAATACGGAGATAACGGTGAAATAACAGTCTTTCCAAGCGAGTTAAAAGGCATTGCCGTGGATATGGCGGACTGCCCGGACATAGTGCCCACTATCGCCGCTGTCGCCGCTTTTGCAGAAGGTGAAACCAAGATTGAAAATATCGCCCACTTGCGCATAAAAGAATGCGACAGACTGCACGCCATGGCGCTGGAACTTCAAAAAATCGGAATTGAAACTGTCGAATACACCGACTATTTGATTGTCAAAGGAAATCCGAACCTGAAAAATATTGCGGAAGAAATACAATTCGCAAGCTATGGCGACCATAGGATTGTGATGAGTTTAAGCCTGCTCAATTTAAAAGGAATAAAAACCGCGTTTGACAACCCTATGGCAATTACGAAATCATTTCCTGAATTTTTTGATGTTTGGAAAACAATATGCATATCACAATAATCGGACATAACGGAAAAATGGGGGGGACATTTTTCAAGCGCTTTCAAGAAGCCGGACATTTTGTCAACGGAATTGACATTCCATACGACGATACGGAGCTTTTTAAAAGCATAAGAAATACTGAAATCATTCTTTTTTGCATTCCTGCCAAAACCATGGAGGAAATGTGCGAAAAAATCGAAGGACATATTCCCCGCTCCTGTATTTTAATGGACGTCACAAGCGTAAAAGTCCTCCCCATAAAAAGTATGGAAAAACATTATGGAGGACCGGTTATCGGCACACACCCCCTGTTCGGTCCGCGCTCATTGGATTATAAGAAGATTTGCCTTTGCTTGGGTTCGTATTTCAAAACTATGGATACTGAAAAACAAAAAATCAAAGATACTGTCTATGAACTTTTTAAACAAATCGGCTGCGAACCTTTTTATGCGAAAGCGGAAGAACACGATAAGGCAATGGCGGCACTGCAAGGCTTAAACTTCGTCACCAATGTCGCCTACTTCGCCATGACAGCCAATATGCCGGAAATAAAGGAATTTTTACCTCCTTCTTTCATGCGCCGCCTTGAAGCCGGCAGGGCGAGCATACAAGAAGACGGGACGCTTTTTACGGGAATTTTTGAAGCCAATCCTTACAGCCAGGATATTGTCAGGCAATATCGCTCTTTTCTGAACGTTGCGGCAGGCGGCGATATGGACGTACTCGTCAAATTGGCGCAAAAATGGTTTGATAAATAAGGGAATAAAAAATATTTTTTTTCAATTATCGGTTCAAAGAATACGTATAATTTTCAAAAATATCAAGGCAATTCGCCACAAGCATAGCCATCGCCCCGGATAAAAGCACGGCGGACCGCTTTCCTATTTCGGACAAATCCTTTGCAAGCAAACGCTTATAAAACAATTTCGGACAATCTTTGACCTTTTCTTCAATAATCAGCTGAATATAGGCTTGAAACTGATTATCAAGAAAAAGAACGGTTTCTTCTTCATCATACCCGTATTCTTTCAAAAAATATTTAATGGAACGCACATATTCCAAAACCATATATGCAGGGGCATACTGCGAAAAACCATGGTAAACGGCGGCAAAAACAAAGGCTTGCCATTCTTTTGCAAATTCGGCGAAAGGAACGGAAGAAAGGAATGCCTGTTTTTGAAAGGCTTGCAATGCTCCTGCTGCGCAATTTTTTTCAAAGATAATAAAACAAACCTCTATCGCTTCCTGCACGGATAATTCACGTTTCATGACCGCTACCCGCACGTTCCGTCAAGAGAACAAGATTTTCCCATTAAAACAGCAGATTGCCCGTCCTGATTATTCTCCGTCGCCCGCATGGCTGCGAAAATAGCTTTCTCGCAGTCTTCATAATTAACATAACCGCGTGAAATAAAATGATTAACACCATTTTCAACATAATAGAGAGTCGGATATAAGACAATTTCCCCTAAAATATCAAAGCCTTTTTCCGTTTCTTCATGCGAGGCGATTTCTGATTGTTCATCATGCAAATACTTGAAAATATCAACGCTGGAAACCGCAAAGGTTTCAGCAAAAGAATGAACGGTATCTTCTGCGAAAATATCCTTACCGAGATTATAAAACCGGAACTGCAAAAATTCCATGATTTCGAGCGCAAACTCCGGTTTGAAATGTTTCAAAACATAAAACAGGCGGCTTGCTTTTTTCGAGTCCATAAAAATATTTTTGGCATTTCCGGAAAACAGCATATTCACATAATCATCGGATATTTTCACGCCTGTTGCCGCGTATAACTTATCAATGAACGCTTGAACGTTGGGGCTTTGCTTCACACGGGCTTCCAAGTCGACGGCAGGTTCGACGAGCGCTCCCGCATACACTTCAAAAGGCAAAGCGAATTTTTTCTTGATCTTGGCGATGTTTTTTGAAAATCCGTAACACCACGGACAAAAAACATCGGAAATATATAAAAAATGCGCCATTTTTAACTCCTAAGCAGCTAATCAAACAAAAATAAAAAGGAAAAACAAAAAAAGCAAGATTTTTTTCTTGACTGCCGTATTAAAATAAGGCAAAAAAAAATATCTTTTTTCATTACAAAGAGGAAGAGTGCGACAAAACGAAATTTTGGCATGCATCGAAGAGTTAGCTCCGAAGGCTCTTGCCGCTCCTTGGGATAATTCAGGTTTACAAATCGCAGCCGAGCGTGACGAAATAAAGCATATTGCAGTTACGTTGGACCCCTGCCCTGAATCGGTCCGAAAAGCCCTGTCCATTGGGGCGGACTTTATTTTTGCCCATCACCCCCTATTACTTTCTCCCAAATATCTCAATAACTTAGAAGATAATTACTACAAAGTCGCTTCTCTTTTATTAAAAAATGACATTCCCCTCTACTCAGCCCATACCAGTTTGGACAGCATGCCCGCCGCTTTTTGGCTTGCGGACGAATTTAATCTCATAAACAGAAAAATTTTAGAACCGACCGGAATTATTGACACTGTCCAATACGGAATAGGTGTTTGCGGTGAACTGCGAACTCCTCTGCCGGCTGAAGATTTTCTTGCAAAACTTTGCCGGACAATTCCCCACAGCCGCCCGTTTTTCAATATCGGAAAACTGCCTCAAACGATAAAAAATATCGCCATTTGCGGCGGTTCCGGCAGTTCCTTATTGGAAGAAGCGCAAAATTTCGGAGCCGATTGCCTTGTCACAGGCGATACCAAATACCATACGGCGCTTGATGTGAGCCAACAAAACACTGATTTCGCAGTTATCGAAGTCGGACACCACAGCCTTGAAGAAGAAATGATGAGGCGTTTCACGCTTTTTTTACAGGAAAAACTTCCAGAAGTCCGTATAAGTTTTATTTCCTCAAAAGACCCTTTCATTCAAATAATGGAGTAAAATATGAGTTTATACCTCGAACAAATCAAACAATTGGTTGAACTGCAGCATGTTGACGATAAAATTTATGCTGTGAAAAAAGAACTTGAAGAAGCGCCTTTGCAGGTGGAAACCCTTAGGGAACGCTTTAATGAAGAAGAAGCGAAAATCGCGCGGATTAACGATAAATTGCAGCACATGCACGAACAGCAAAAACGCCTTGACATGGATTTGGAAGACGAAACAGCCCGTCTGAAAAAAAGTAAATCCAAACTCATGCAAGTAAGCAATTCCAAAGAATATCAAGCCATGTCCAAAGAAATGGACAATATGGAACGTTCCACAAAAAATCACGAAGAAGAACGCATTGCCCTGCGTGAAGAAATTTCCATTCAGGAAGATTTATTGAAAGAAGCACAAGCCGTTCGTGACGAACTTAAAATAGATCTTGCAACCAAAGAAGAAAGCCTTATTGAACGTATCAATGCGGCAAACCAAGAATTGGAAAAACTGACAGCCATTCATAAGGAAACCGGCAAAGATGTGCCGAACAGAATTTTGGAACGCTATGAATTTATTCATCGCCGCCTTGAACATCCGGTCATTGTTCCGGTAAAAAACAGCGTCTGCACCGGCTGCAATATTGCCATTCCACCGCAAACTTTCATTGAAATCCAGCGCGGTCAACAAATATGGAGCTGCCCGAACTGCCAGCGCTTGATTTACTGGGCAGAACATTTCCAAGACCAACATCAGGAAGAAAAGAAAGCGAAGCAAAACAAACCACAGGTTTTTGCGGAAGACTTGAACCTTGGTGAATCATTAAACTAATCTTTTCTACTTTGAGTTGGGCAGACTGTCGCTGCATATCATCGAATATGGGGAGGAAAGTCCGAGCTTCACAGGGCAGAGTGCTGGGTAACGCCCAGAAAGAGCGATCTTTGGCAAGCGCAACAGAAAGTAAACCGCCAGAAATGGTAAGGGTGAAACGGTGGGGTAAGAGCCCACCAGTTATTATGGTGACATAATAAGCTAGGCAAGCCCCACTCGAAGCAAGACCAAATAGGAAAACCGACTTGCCCAGTCCATGGTTTTCGGGTAGGTTGCTTGAGGGTAATGGTAACATTGCTCCTAGAGGAATGACAGTCACACATTTTGTGTACAGAACTCGGCTTATGCCCGACTCATAGTATGAAAAAAGAAATTTATGCAATCATTTTAGCCGCCGGCAGCGGCAGCCGCATGCAGACGGAAACGAGAAAACAGTTTCTCCCTTATCAAAACAAGCCTCTTTGGTGGCAAAGTTTCGCCACATTTTACCATTCGCCTTTCATACACGGCATTATTCTTGTTTTTCCGGAAGAGGAGCAATGTTACAAAGAAGCTGTGACGCAAGCCGAAATGCTGATAAAGGAACATAACCATACCTTGCCTGTTTTCTTTTGCAAAGGCGGCACATTAAGACAGGACAGCGTTTATAATGCCCTTTCCGTAGCCCCCCGCACGGCAACGCATGTTCTTGTTCATGACAGCGCCAGACCTTTTTTCACAGCGTCCCTTATCACGAAACTTGTTGAAGAACTGAACGGCGGCATGAAAGCCGTTATTCCCTCCCTGCCCCTTTCCGATACGGTAAAAGAATTCGCCGTCACAAAAGAATATAAGAAATTCGCCACCAATACCCCGAACCGTAATTTCCTGCGGACTGTCCAAACCCCGCAAGCATTTTCTTTTGCGGAACTTTTGCAAGCCCACGCCCATATCCGGGAAAAACAACTGACCATTACCGATGATGCCATGGCAATGGAGGAACTGGGAATACCGGTTCTTTTAATCGAAGGGGAACGTTCCAATCATAAGATTACGCATAAAGAGGACTTGTCAATGCTTACAAAACAGTCTTTTTATCCTTGCTGCGGATATGGCTACGATGTTCACAAATTCCAAGGAAACAGACCGTTTGTGTTAGGCGGAGTCGCCCTTGATACTGATATGAAGATTGAAGCCCATTCGGACGGAGACGTTCTTATTCATGCGCTTATGGATGCGCTTCTGTCCTGCATGGCTAAGGGTGACATCGGCAAGCATTTTCCTGATAGCAGTAAGGAATTTGAAAATATTTCCTCTCTCATTTTACTGGACAAGGTTATGGATAAATGGAAGCAAAGCAAACTTCTGTTAAGCCATGTTGATTTAACCGTCATTTGCCAAAAACCTAAGATTTCGCCTTACACGGCGCAAATAAAAAAGAATATTTGCAGGCTCCTGAGCCTTTCCGAAAATCAGGTGAATATCAAAGCCACAACGGAAGAAGGCTTAGGTTTTACAGGCAATTTACAAGGTATAAAAGCTGTCGCGCTTGTAAGCGCGGTAAAAATCGGGTAACAAAACGGCAACTAGCATACAAATAAAAGGTTTTTCATGTGGAAACAATAACAAGATTAGGAATAATCGCAGGGGGAGGACAATTTCCCAAACTCATCGCCGAAGAAGCGAAGAAACGGGGAATTTTTGTCGCCGGCTGCGGATTTCACAACAATACCGATGAAAGCCTCTCTCAGATTTTCGACACATTTCAAATACTAGCTCTTGGACAGCTTGCTAAGCTTATTGATTTTTTCAAAAAAAACAATGTGAGCCACATCTGTTTCGCAGGTACGATAAACAAACCCAAAGCCTTGGATATACGTCCTGACTTGCGGGCGGCAAAACTTATTTTTTCTTTGAAAACAAAAGGCGATGACGCCCTGCTGCGTGCAATCCTCGGTGAGTTTGAAAAAGAAGGCTTCCAATGTGTTTCCGCCTCCCGTTTTCTTCCAAGCCTCAAATCACCGCAAGGCATTTTGACAAACAGAACCATTCCCCAAGAAATCCTTGGAGATATGCGCTATGGATTCCCTATCGCCAAAAGCATGGGCAGTTATGACATCGGGCAGTGCATTGTCGTGAAAAACGGAATGGTCATAGCCGTTGAATGTCTGGAAGGAACAGACGCCACCCTGAAAAGAGCATCGGAACTTGCCGGCAAAGGCTGTATCGCCGTAAAAGTTATCAAACCCATTCAGGACGAACGCATTGATTTACCCTCTATCGGACTGAAAACTATTGAGAATTTAATACAATACAACTATGCGGGCTTGGCGATAGAAGCAAATAAAACCCTGTTTTTCGATAGGGAAGAAGCGCTTGCCCTCGCCAATAAACACGGGCTCCATATCATTGCCTTATAACGGAAAAAAAATGAAAAAACTGCCCCCGCTTTTTCTCATTTATTTTATTTGTTTCAGCGTTTCCCATGGCGTCCCCGGAATTATTCCTTTATTGCCGACCTTCCAGCAAGAATTTGCCCTCAATTCCTACGAAGTGGCGAATTGTTTAGCGTATTTTTCCTATTCGGCACTCATCGCCACTCCGTTCATGGGCTTTTTTTATAATAAAGTCTCCAAAAAATTTTTCATTTATTGTATCAATTGCATTTATCTTACCGGAATTGCTGGTATTTCTTTTTCTTCGGAATTTTCTGACCTGCTCATATTCAGAATTGTCCAAGGCATAGGATCCGCCGGCATTAATCTGTTGGTCAATATTCTTCCTGCCGAATATTACAGAGGTTTAAAACGGGGCAGAATTATGGGAAAAAGCAATGGTATCATCGCGCTCGGCTTGTTTTTCAATCCGCTTGTCACAGGTTTTCTTGCGCTTTACTCATGGCGTTTTTCCATTTTTTACCTTTATCTTCCGACATGTTTCACACTTCTTATTCTTACGTTCACTGACCTGACAGAAAAATTTTCCCATCCGCACAGCCCGTTTTCTTTTGCACAAATAAAAGAAATATTGAAAACCCCATTGATTTTCATACTTTTCGCTTCCCTTTTTCTCACCGCCGGGTTGGATTTGTCCCTGCCAAGCATTTTCGCATTGTTTACTGCCGACACATACGGTTACGACTCATCAACAATAGGACTTTTTTATTCCGCCGCCAATTTGGGCATGTTCATCAGTTCTTTTTTCCTTTTATCAAGGCTCTTGCCTTCAAAAAAATTTCCTCAAATCTTGCTTTGTTGCTGCTTATGCACGACAAGTATCCTGCTCTTTTTTACGGCACTTCCCATAGCGGTAGGTTTTATGGCGTTTTTTGCGTATTTCTGCCTTTCCGGAATAATCATACCGTACTGCAATTTCAGTATTTCAACGGCAATTCCGGTGCAGCTCATCACATTGGGTTTTACCGTCAGCGCAACAGTTTTTCGCGCCGGCCAAGGTATGGAAACCGCATTCTTGGCATTTATCGCCAATGAATTCGGATACGAAACAGCCTTCGCGCTCACGGGAAGTCTTTTATTTGTTGTTGCATTGTTATTGCTGCTTTTCAGCAAAAAAAAGAATCAGCGCAGTTTCCAGTTATCAGAATAATGTTTGCTGTCATCCTCCGCAATAATCATGCAGGCTAACTGCGCATGCTTATTGACATATTCAACGGCGGCATCGACAGGCATGCAAGAAAGCGCCGTGGCATAAGCGTCAGCCTGCATAGCCTCAGGCGCTATTACGGAAACACTTTTGACAAAAGGTGAAACATGTTCAGCTGTTCCTTGCGGAAAACATTCTTTTTGCCCTATCCTTTCCTGAATTGCCGGCAAAATGATATGGCTTCCCTTTTCACCGAAATTCTTTTCGTAATTGCCGGAAGTCGCAACAGCCCCGCGCATAAGTGAAAACACAGCAGGATAATTTTTTTGCTTATACGGGTCTTCAATGGCGATTTTCCAAGTTTTTTCATTGCCTTTTTCAAAAGATTTCATGCCGTTGACGCGAATATCCCCGCCGGCGTTTATCAAATAATTCCGTATCCCTTTTTCTTCAAAAAAATTCGCCACAAAATCGACGATATATCCTTTGGCAATGGCGTCCAGTGTTACGATACTGCCGCTTTGTTTCAACCGGATTTTATTATCAGCAAAATCAACAGGATTTTTTATTATCAGAGCAAAACGCTCCTGCAAATCCTTTGCATTGACAAGAGAATTTTTTTCCAAATATTCCAAAACAGCCAAAACCGAGGGATTGAACGCCCCTGCCGTTCGGTTTTCAATACTGAGGGCATGTTCGAGAACCGTCTTAAACTCCGCAGGATAATCACAAAGCGAACCCTGCATGTTTAAAACCGACAATAAGCTGGAACCGTCATGCCTTGAAAAAACCTGCTCAAGCCGGTCAATATGCAAAAAGGCCCGGGCAATGCATTCTTCCGCTAAATCCTTACTTGCGGCAAGACATTGGATATTTACAAACGTCCCCATTTTTATTTGCATATCGGAAACGAAAATCAGATTTTCATTTCCCGTATTATGCAAAGCTTTTTTTTTAGCAAAAAAACGAAACAGCCCAAGCCCTTTCATATGGTACTCAGCTTTTTTTTATTTTTCAGTCAACTGACTTTTTTCTTCAGGCTTCTTATCTTCAGCCTTTTGCCCGGATTTTTCCTTATCCGCAGCGTTAAGTTGTTCTGTTTCCTCAATAGGAGGAAGCAAACATTGCTTTTCACGCAAATTCCTTAAAATCTGACGGGGGCAAGCCGCTACGCAGGCAAGACCGCATTCGTCGCCGTAAGCCAAGCATTTGGATTGGTCGATATGTATTTTGTTGTCTTGAAAACTGATTGCACTCGCAGGACACGTTTTTATACATTTGCCGCATTGTATGCAGCCGACAAGGCAAACGTCCATAACGGCGCGCAATTTCTCTTGCGTTGAACAGCGAACGGCAACTCTGGCACGCCGGGGAATGAGTTCCAAAATATTACGGGGACAGACCTGCGTGCATTTTCCGCAGCCGGTGCAAAGGTTTTCCCGCACGCACACAATGCCGTCTTTCAGATACAAGGCGTCAAAAGGACATGTGACAACACAGTCCCCAAAGCCCAAACAGGAATATGCGCAAATATCGGAACCTTGCGCAAGGGTTGCGGCGGCGGCACAGGAAGGCAAACCTTGATAACTGTAACGCTTCGCCACCTTGCCGGAAATTTTGTCACAACGGCGGAATGTCAATAAAGGATCGGATTCCGTAACAGCCTTTCCGGTCAGTTCCCCGACTTGGGCGGCAGTCTTCGCCCCTCCTGCGACACAAAGGTTTGCAGGAACATTGGGCACATTGACAACGGCAATGGCATATCCTTCACATCCGGCATAGCCGCAGCCGCCGCAGTTATTTCCGGGAAGCACGCTGCCAATAGATTCCTCTCTGGGATCCGTTTCTACTGCAAATTTTTTTCCTGCCACGCCAAGGAAGACGCCGATGAATAATCCTGTTCCTCCCACTACCAGAGCGGCAAAAATAATTGCTGTTATATTCATATCCTATGCCTCCCTAAATCACGCCTGAGAATCCAAAGAATGCGATCGACATAAGACAAGCTGTCACAAGTACAATCGGCGTTCCTTTAAAAGATTCCGGCACATCAGAATACTCAATTTTTTCACGAATACCCGCCATAATAACGATTGCAATCAAGAATCCGATCGCTGTCGCAAGGCCATTTACAATTCCCGTAAAAATTCCATATTCCTTCTGTACATTGGTAAGCGCTACACCAAGCACCGCACAGTTTGTTGTAATAAGCGGCAGGTATACGCCAAGCGCCTGATATAAAGAAGGCACTGCTTTTCTTAAAAACATTTCCACAAACTGTACCAGACAGGCAATCACAAGAATGAATACGATTGTCTGCAGATATACCAGCTTCCCACCTAAAATGGCCGGATTGGCAAGTATAAATTTATAAATCACTCCCGTTACCGCAGATGCGATACCGATAACGAATACTACTGCGCCGCCCATTCCTGCTGCTGTCTCTACCTTTTTGGAAACACCAAGGAAAGGGCAGATACCTAAGAACTGTGATAAAACGTAGTTATTTACGAAAATACCAGCTAATACTAATAATATCAGATTCATTTATTTTCCCCCTCCTCACGCTTTTTTCTTATTTCTGAAATAGTTTAATAATGCCATTAAGCAGCCAAGTGTAAAGAAAGCACCAGGTGCCATAACAAATAACAATGTTTTTGGAAAAGCATCTGGTAATACAGCAACATTAAATAATGTACCAGCACCTATGAATTCACGTACAAGACCTAAAAATCCAAGTGCTACTGTAAAGCCAAGTCCCATACCGATACCATCAAAGATGGACGGCAAGACAGGGTTCTTAGAGGCATAACTCTCAGCACGGCCAAGAATAATACAGTTTACCACAATCAGCGGAATGTAAATTCCAAGAGACGCATACAGACTCGGAACA
>DONZ01000030.1 GCA_003512875.1 Desulfovibrio sp.
ACATTTGTTTGATTATACGTATTTGATACCCAAACCCGATAACCACAACTATATTTCAACACTTTTATCCATTTGTAAAAAGCATGACATACGGTATATATTTCCTTTAATCGACACGGAAGCCGATATTCTCTCAAAAAACAGAAATGTTTTTTCCAATCAGGGGATAACTGTTTGTCTTTCCAACCATAAAAGCATCACGCTTTGCCGCAACAAATACGCGCTGTATAAAATATTTCTGCATGATTCTGTCATCACACCGATACCGACATATTCCTATGCGGATATAAAAAAAAATCAATGCGAAGAACTCTTAAAAACTTCCGGCATCATTGCAAAACCTTTTAACGGCAGAAGTTCCAATGGATTAATTCATCTGTCCGATTTATCGAAAATTGATTACATTCCCAATAAAGAGCGTTATGTTTTCCAGCCAGAACTCAAAGGAAATTTTTTTACGGCAGATTATGTTCGGGATTCATTCGGTCATGATTTTTCCATTGTAAGAAAAGAAATTTTAAGAACGCAGCACGGTGCCGGACTAAGTGTAAAAATAAAACAAAATGAAACAGTTCAAAATATGATTTCCCATTTAGGAAAAAAACTTCAAATTTTAGGAGCGATCAATGCGGAATTCATATTCGACGGAAAACAATATTATCTTATGGATGTCAATCCGAGGTTTTCAGCAGGCATAGTCTTTTCACGTCTGGCAGGTTATGACATAGTAAAAAATCATTTTCTTTGTTTTCAAAATAAGGAAATAGAATATGAAACAAAAATCAAAACCTGTTATGCCGTAAAACGGTATATATCATACATAACGAGAAATAACCATGATTGAATTACAAGATAAAGAATATTGGAATACCGCTTGGGACAAATACTTCGACCATTATCAGCAAGATTTGCGCCATGCCTATTATATAAACGCATTTTTGAACAATAACGAGCATAAGATTTTGGAAATAGCCGCGGGGTCGTTCAGAGATTTCCATCTGCTCAATAAATTGGGAAGAAATTGTTTTGCATTTGATTATTGTGAAAACACCGTCAAGAAAGCGAAAAAATTATTTCCCCAGTATCAAGAGAAAATTTCCCTGCAAAATGCTTTTTCAACAAGCTATCAAGATAAGGAATTTGATTTCTCATACCATAACGGTTTTTGGGGATGTTTTGAAAATGAGCAGATAATTCAATTTGCAAAGGAACAGCTCCGTGTAACCAAAAAACGGTTCGCTTTCACTGTGCATAACGGACACAATCCGGAATTCATACAATATTTTGACAAATTAAAACGGTATGATGTGCTGTATGCGGTGCGTTTTTTCACACTGAATGACATTTATCAAATCATCAATGCACTTGATATTGAAATAGAAAACGTAAAAATCTATCCGGTCGGCAAATATAAGAAATATCTTGAGGACGAATTGATTTTGCAAGGTAAAACAGACGCGCAAACCATCAGGAATTGTATTGAAAATCAGAAATTCAATAATTTATTCACATCGGAGAAATTGCTATGCATAGTGGAAAATCTCGAATAGCTATCGCCTGCACCACATATAACCATGAAAAATACATTGCCCGAGCTATTGAAAGCTTTTTAATGCAGCAAGTCAGCGAACCTTTTGAAATTCATATTTGCGACGATGCATCAACAGATGACACTCAACGCATTATCAAAACATACCAACAAAAATACCCAAATATCATAAAAACATATCTTCAGAAAAAAAATCTTTGGCAAAAGGGATATGCAATTTCAAAATACGTTTTGTTTCCAGCAATTTCAGCAGAATATGTCGCCCTATGCGAAGGGGATGATTATTTCACAGACCCCTTGAAATTACAAAAGCAAGTTGATTTTTTAGATCAGCACAAAGAGTATGCAATCTGTTTCCATCCTGTGAAAGTTACATACGAAACGGGAAAAAATGATGAAATTTTTCCTGCCTTTCCCGATATAGTCAAAAAAAACACATTCACTCTTTCGGATTTATTAATAAAAAATTTCATACAAACCAATTCCTGCATGTACCGCTGGCGCTTCAACTCGACAGATACGCCCAAAAACCTTATTCCTGACAATATCATGCCCTGTGACCACTATTGGCATTTGCTGCATGCGGAAACAGGAAAAATTGGTAAATTGGATGAGGTGATGTCCGTATACAACCGCCGTAAGGAAGGAATTTGGACCGGTATCGAAGACGGAGATCCGAATTGGTATTTCAATAATGCACTGCCGCATATTCGATTTTGTCTTGAAATTGAAAAAAAATATAAGAATGTTCATTATTCGGATTTGAAAAAAAACTTGGCGATGAATTTATTTATCGTATCATTAGAACATCAACGGTATGAATTCATAGCAGAATTGAAGAAATATCCCGAATTGATGCAATATGCTCTTGAGATGTTAAAAAAAATAAACCCTGATCAAGATATGGGAAAACTCATAAAATTTATTTTAACCAAAGCATAACAAAAAACTTGATCACGAAAATCGTTACGGAGTAATACCGCAATTTTTTTCAACCGTATTGTTTTTACGAAAAGTCATAAAACCAAGGTTAAAGCTATTTCAAAAACAATTTATTTTCGGACGAGAAAAAAGGGAGCTTCGCTCCCTTCCTATAAAAAAATCATTCGTATTACAGTCACATCGTTATGATACACGCGTCAGCGCGTCAGTTTTCTGAACTTCATACGATGAGGAGTATCCGCGCCTTTTCCCAAGCGTTTGCGTCTGTCTTCCTCGTATTCGGTATAATTGCCGTCAAAGAAATTGACAACGCCTTCATCTTCAAAAGCGAGGATGTGGGTTGCGATACGGTCCAAAAACCAACGATCGTGGCTGATAACAAGCACACAGCCCGCAAAGTTTTCAAGGGCGTCTTCCAAGGCGCGCATGGTATTGACATCCAAATCGTTGGTCGGTTCGTCAAGAAGAAGAACGTTCGCCCCGGATTTAAGCATTTGGGCTAAATGCA
>DONZ01000240.1 GCA_003512875.1 Desulfovibrio sp.
GCGGGAGTAACTCAGCGGTAGAGTGCAACCTTGCCAAGGTTGAAGTCGCGGGTTCAAATCCCGTCTCCCGCTCCAGACAAAAAAAAATTGCATATACGGCGGCTTCGCCAAGTGGTAAGGCAGAGGCCTGCAAAGCCTTTATCTCCAGTTCAAATCTGGAAGCCGCCTCCATATATGCGGGAGTAACTCAGCGGTAGAGTGCAACCTTGCCAAGGTTGAAGTCGCGGGTTCAAATCCCGTCTCCCGCTCCAAAAATTCAGTCCTTTCAGCAAAAGCTGAAAGGACTTTTTTATTTCAAAATTGAAATTCTTATCACCTGTGCACATAATGACTAAAAATTTCAAACCTAAAACACTGCTTGCTTTTTCACTTTTGTAAAAGTTTTTCAATATCGGCAGGGCTTAGGACAGTTCCCATGGCGGTCACGTTTTCATCAATCACAATGGCGGGAGTGCTCAGCACGCCATATTCCATGATTTTTTGTAAATCCGTCACATAGTCGACTTCCACGGCAAGCCCCATATTCTGCACAGCTTGTTTGGCATTTTCAAATTGCGTATGACATGAAGAACAGCCGGCGCCCAATACTTTGATACTGCTTACTGTTACATTGCCGCCCTTTGCAAGTTCGTTTCCGCTGCCCGCAGAATTATTTGCGGAATTATCAACAGCTTTGTTTTTCTTTCCAAAAAAGAACATACTATCCTCCCGTCATATCAGTAAAAAATGTATTGCATTGAAAAAATATCCTATAAGAATAATCCCGACAACGCAAATTCCGATAAAAATACCAAGCAATTCAGGCTTAACCGCCTTACGGAGCATCACAAGAGAAGGAAGCGACAACGTTGTCACGCCCATTAAGAACGAGAGGACAACGCCAAGCTGCGCCCCTTTGGCAAGCAATGCTTCCGCAATGGGAATCGCCCCGAAAATGTCCGCATAAATGGGAACCCCTGCAAGCGTGGCAAGAATAACCCCGAACGGATTATCATTACCAAGAAGCCCCACGATAATGTTTTCAGGTATCCAGTTATGGATAAAAGCCCCGATACCAACCCCGATTAGAATATACGGCGCAACTTTTTTCATAATGAATGCAACCTGACCACGGGCATACCGCACGCGATCCCCAAAATGCAATTCCCGTTCCATGCCGTCAGCGGAACTTCCGTTGCGCACAAAATCTTCCACATACTCTTCAAGCCGCATTTTTTCAATCACAGTTCCGCCGATAACTGCAATAACCAAACCCAAAAAAACATACGCAAGAGCGATTCTCAAACCAAAAATGCTCATTAATAAGACAAGCGACCCCAAATCAACCATGGGCGAAGAAATCAGAAAAGAAAACGTTACGCCCAAGGGCAGCTTAGCCCTTGTGAAACCAATAAAAAGCGGAATGGACGAACAAGAACAAAAAGGAGTCACCGTGCCAAGCAAGGCAGCCAAGATATTGGCAGTAACGCCCTGAAATCCTCCCAAAATTCTTTTTGTCCGTTCGGGAGGAAAATAACTTTGAATATAAGAAATAAGAAAAATGAGCAAACAAAGCAAAAAGAAAATTTTTACCGTGTCATAGAGAAAAAATTGCAGACTCCCCCCAATCCTCTCACGAACATCCAAACCAACACCATTCAGCATATCCCCAAGCAAGCGATTGAGCCAATGCATGCCCAGTATTTCCTTTTGAAAAAAATCCCAGATAATTTTTATTGATTCCATAACAGCTCCCACACCATAAACTTACTTCACGCAGCACGTATCATCAGCTGCAGAATTGCAGGACAATTCATTACGTTTATATAAATATTCCAACACAGCTATCGCATAGCCTATTCCGTCAGGCGATAAAGAATAATGCGCCCATTTTCCCTCTTTCCGCATGGACACCACTCCGGAATCACACAAAATTTTCATGTGATGGGATAACGTCGGCTGCGAAATATGCAGATTTTCCAAAAGTACGCACGCACATTTTTCTCCCGTGAGCAATAGTTTTAAAATCCGTATGCGGTTTTCATCACAGAACGCTTTGAACACAACAGGTATGTCCTTATCATTCAATATATCGGAATTATTCATTTATCCTCCTTTCCCGCAAAAAAATCCGTTAAAATTTTTTACTTGAAGTCCGTTTGAGTTATTGTTAATATATAGACATATAGAAATATGTCAATATTAAAAATATTTTTTTTGACTTTTACCAGGATCTGTTCTGAATTGTTCAGAATTAAATTACTATAAACCATTTTTTACAATATTCTTAATATGCTTTTTTCTTTCAATACAATGAAATATCACGTTCTTATCGAAAAAATACACGGTAGACACCGAAAAAAACTCATCCGATCCCAACAAAAATTCTTGACACAACCAAGAAACTAAGGTTAAATTCACCTATCCGATTTTTATGTTACAAAAAATATCTCTATAGTTCAATGGTTAGAACAAAAGTCTCTGAAACTTTAGATACAAGTTCGAATCTTGTTGGAGATGCCAAATATCCAAATAAAACAAAGGCAGTCAATCTGCCTTTTTTTCATTCATATATCTTAAATTAAGTATCATATCTAAAAAAAGTCCCTTTCATACTTTTCATAATTCAGCAAGCAAAATTCCTTTATACGATTATTTATTGGGTGTGTTTCCAAATTATTTTAACCAAAGCAAGCTGTGAGCGGTCACGGCAGTTGAGAACGGCTGTCACGATAAGTGAGAACGGCGGGTTCTCAAGTAGAATGACGGAACGGAAATTGCTTAAGGCTCTTGACCATTATCTTTTTTGAGATTATGGTTAATAATAATGAAATTCAATAGATTAAGTAAGTATAAAATTAGAAAAATTATTAACTGTTTTTCA
>DONZ01000099.1 GCA_003512875.1 Desulfovibrio sp.
TTACGTTTGCTTTTCAGCGTTTCAACTTCCGACAGGGCGGCGCGGCGGCGGGAGTCGAGTTTCAGAAATTCATCAATAGAAATTGTTGAATTTCTGTCAGAAAGCGCTTTTGCAACACGTTCAGGTTCTTTTTGCATAATTTTCAAATCAAGCACAATAGCCTCCTTAAGGGAACAATCCCTTATCAATAATAATCTCTTATCGGTTTTCCGAAAGTTTACCCGTATATTTTATCCTTTACTTAATACATTAGCAAGGATAATCTTTTGCCATACAGATTTTTTTGAGGATACCATGATAGCGATTATTGATTATAAAGCCGGCAACCAAACAAGCGTTTTGCGCGCCCTGGAATTTTTAAACATAGAAGCCCGCATTACCGATGACGACGATACCATTATGAAAGCCCATGGGGTGATTTTTCCGGGAGTCGGAGCTGCCAAACAAGCTATGGACAGGCTTATGCAGAATAAGCAGGACGAACTTCTAAAAACGCTTGCCGCCAATCACAAACCCCTTTTGGGAATATGCTTAGGCTGTCAAATCCTTCTTGAACACAGTGAGGAAAACAATACCGAAACACTGGGCATTATTAAAGGCACCTGCAAAAAATTCAATGAAAATTGGACAGACGGCACGGATGAAAACAATAATCCCGAAAAAATCCGTATTCCGCATATGGGCTGGAACAGTATCAATATAAAAAAAGAAAGTCCTATTTTAAAAAATGTCCGGTCAAACGAGACGGTTTATTATGTCCATAGCTATTACCCCGAACCTGCCGATGCAAATCTTGTTTTGGCAACCTCGACCTATGGCAAGGAATTTGCAGCCGTTTACGGTTTCAACGGCTTATGGGCGATACAATTCCACCCGGAAAAAAGCGGCGGAACAGGCTTGCAAATCCTAAAAAATTTCAATGAATACTGCATGCAGAATCATACGCTATAAGGTCTTATTATGAAAGCGAATCTTTGTAAAAGAATTATTCCCTGCCTTGATGTTCGTGACGGCAGATTGACAAAAGGCATTAAATTCGAAAACAATATCGATATCGGCGACCCTGTTGAAACGGCAAAAAAATATTATGAACAAGGGGCTGACGAAATAGTTTTTTACGACATCACGGCGTCCCACGAAAAACGAGGCATAATGCTCGAAGTCGTTGAAAATGTCGCAAAAAATATTTTCATTCCTTTTTGTGTCGGCGGCGGCATAAACTCCGTTGAAGACATGCGGGCTGTGCTTTTGGCGGGAGCTGAAAAAATATCCGTAAACTCCGCCGCGGTTAAAAATCCCAAACTCATTGAACAAGGAGCAAACGCCTTCGGCTCTCAAGCCATTGTTGTGGGGATGGATATAAAACAAGTTGAAAAAACTGAAAAAATTCCTTCCGGCTATGAAATCGTCATTCATGGCGGCAGAACCTATTGCGGAATTGACGCAATCGCTTGGGCGAAGCAATGCGAACAATCCGGAGCGGGAGAACTTTGCGTCAATTCCATTGACGCGGACGGCACGAAAAACGGTTACGAAATCAATCTTACGAAAATGATCTGCGAAGCTGTGCAAATTCCTGTCATCGCTTCGGGAGGCGCAGGAAAACCGGAAGATTTATACGAAGCAGTAACAAAGGGCAAAGCTTCGGCAGCTCTTGTCGCATCTATTGTCCACTACGGAATGTATACAATAAAAGACTTGAAATCAGCATTAAAAAGGAATAACATAACAGTCAGGGATTAATTTTCTATTTTACTCGAGGTACCTATGCAAACAAAATTCGCTATATTGACCATGTTTTTGGCAGTATTGATGTTTTCCGCATGCACTACCGCAAATCAGCGCGGAAGAGTGGGCCAGTCACAGGCTTACCATGTGTATTATGGAAAAATCACCAGTATCCATGAAGTCGATCTTGATAACTCAACGGAACAAACTTTAGGCAGTGTTATCGGCGGCGCGACAGGTGCCGTGCTCGGCAATGCCATCGGCGGCGGTTCCGGACGCACTATCGCGACAGTTATCGGCGGTGCGGCAGGTTTATTGGCAGGCGCTTACACAGGCAAACAAATAAACGGAAAAGCCCTTGAAATCATTGTTGAAACAGATCAAGGACAAACCCTTTCCGTTGTTGAAAGCCCAAATTCCGAACTTGCTGTCGGACAAAAAGTAAAAGTCATGCTCGGCAATAATTTCTCACGGGTTGAACCCATTTAATAAATTTTAATCTTTTTCTTTATAAAAGCGACTTCGGTCGCTTTTATTATCTTTAAACAATACGTATGCTTTCAAAAAAACAAAAAGGACTTTTGGCTTGCATCGCCTCCCAAGGCTTATGGGGATCGGGAATTTTATTCTGGCCCCTGCTTGCGTATTTAAATACTCTGAGCATTTTAAGCCTGCGTATTATTTGTTCTTTTGTTTTTGCAATCATCCTTATTTCCTATACAAAACGGTTTCGGCTTGTAAAAAGCCTTTTTACGGAAAAAAAAATCCGCACCAACCTTATCTTGGCTTCCGCATTCATCGCCGGAAACTGGGGTGTGTATACCTATGCGATAAACTCTGGCAAAGCTATTGAAGTCAGTTTGGGATATTATTTGACTCCCCTTATGAGTATCGCTTTAGGAAGAATATTTTTCAATGATATTTTAAATAAAAATCAGCTTATCGCCATTACCATTGTTCTTTGCGGCGTTGCGTACGGCATTCTTTCCTATGGCGACATTCCCTATTATGGTTTCGCCATAGGCTTTACCTTCGCAATTTACGGTTTTCTGCATAAAATCATCAATGCGGACGCAATATCCATCTTATGTGCCGAAACATTGATACTTCTCCCTTTCAGCCTTGCATGGCTTTTTCTTACCGAGCCGGACTACGGGCTCATACACTATCCGCTCAAGCATTATTTGCTGTTGTCCGGGACTGTTTTTTACACGGGCATACCGCTTATGCTTTTCAGTTTCGCCACCGTAACGGTACGGTTCACAACCATCGGTTTCATTTTATACACCGCTCCGAGTATCAATTTCCTGCTGGCTGTTTTCCATACCCATGAACCGATAAAAACATCGGATTACATAACATTCCCGCTTGTCTGGATTGCACTGCTCATTTATACCCTTGACATGCTCTATAAAAACAAAAAGGTGCGCTAGCCTATGTTTGAACCAAGAAAAAAAACTCGCACAGTAAAAATCGGACAATACCTGATCGGCGGTAAAAATCCTATCCGTATTCAGAGTATGACCAATACTTCCACCAAAAACATTAAAGCAACGCTTGAACAAATCGACAAATTAGCGGAAAACGGCTGCGAAATTGTCAGGGTTGCCGTTCCTGATATGGAAACAGGAAAAAAACTTTCCGAGCTCAACAGGCAAAGCCCCGTTCCGCTTGTCGCCGATATTCATTTTGATTACAGACTGGCGCTTATGGCTCTTGACGCCGGTTTCACCGCTCTCAGGATTAATCCCGGAAACATCCTGAAAAAAAACGAACAAGATATTTTGGACACCAAACCTATCGATGTGCTGGCAAAACAAATCCTTGCCTGCGATGCCTCTGTCCGTGTGGGAGTAAATTCCGGCTCCGTGGAAAAAGATTTATTGGACAAATACGGACATCCGAGCCCAGAAGCGCTTGTTGAAAGCGCTTTGCGCCACACCGCGTATTTGGAAGAACGAGGTGTCACTCAAATCAAGGTTTCCATAAAATCTTCTTCAGTCATTGATACCATAAAAGCCAATATGCTTTTATCAGAAAAAACGGATTATCCCATTCATTTAGGCGTCACGGAAGCGGGCACGCCCATACGCGGCAGCGTAAAATCGGCATTAGGCATAGGCAGCTTGCTTTTGCAGGGAATCGGTGATACGATACGCGTGTCTTTGACTGCCAATCCCGTTGAAGAACTTGCTGTTGCCAAAGAAATTTTGCGTTCATCCGGCGCAAGACAAATCGGAGCGGAACTTATTTCCTGCCCCACATGCGGACGGACTGAGATCGACCTCATAGCCTTAGCCGAAAAAATCGAAGAAAAACTTATTGAATTGCCCGACAATTTGAAAGTTGCGGTTATGGGGTGCGTCGTCAACGG
>DONZ01000159.1 GCA_003512875.1 Desulfovibrio sp.
TCGGCTTTGTCACGGCATTCCACAATGATAGGCGGGCAATTTGCTCCGTATTCGCGGCGAAGTTTTTCCACGGCCTGCGTTATCGAGCCTGCCGCATCCACATGGTTATTTTTTATCATGAGCATATCCTCCAAAGACATGCGGTGATTTTCAGCCCCTGCCGCGCGCACGGCATATTTATCCAAATACCTGTGCCCCGGAAGCGTTTTACGGGTATCCAGCAATCTTACCCCCGTCCCTTCCAATTCTTTCAAATACAACTTCGTACTGTTTGCAATACCGCTTAACCTTGTGATAAAATTCAAGATAATACGTTCCGCTTTTAAAAGCAAAGCCGTATGCATTTCAAATTCCGCGGCAATTTCATTGTCTTTTAAATATGAGCCCTCCGCCGCTTTCAAAGCATAGAGCTTTTCCGGTTCGCGTATGCCAAGTTCTTCCAATATGGCGGGAATTAAAACCAAACCGACAACAAAGGTGTCCTGACGGGCGATAAGTTTTCCATAAGCCATGTCATGGCTGTCAAAAATACCGTTGGAAGTTAAATCCTGTCCGTCCTCGTCAAGCGCCAATCTGATAATTCTTCTGACAAAATCGGTCTGTTTCCGCCCAAAAATTTTATTTAACCGCTCTGACACCGCAAACTCCATAAAAAATCATTTCCAAAATTCAAACTTGCCCCAATTTTGTTTTAGTGATAAACAAAAACACACTTGCATATGATATTGGTTATTTAAAATACGGCGTTTTAGTTTTAGCGTCAAGTAATTCCTTTTTTGTCTTGTAAGGAGGTATGTATGCCACAAAATAATGAAAATCGCGTATTGAATGCACATAGTTCCGAGCAGGCAGAAAATCGAATTTTAAACCAAGACAAAGAAACCGAAAAAGAAAAGCAAGAAGAAACGCAAACCATTTCCGAACAAGAACAAGACAACGTTTCCTATCTCGACGAAGACGGAAAAATTGTCGATTTTGATCCCTGCAATCCCGAATATCTGGATAACGACCTCGTTCACCCTGCCGACCGTGCGGAGCTTATGGAATCGCTCCCCCTTGAAAAACAGCTTTGCATGATCACCCACATGGACACGGAAGACGCGGCGGAAGCTCTTGCGGAACTTGACGAAAGCCATGCAAAGGACGTTATTGAAAATTTGGACGCGGAAGACGCCGCCCGTATTCTTTCCGCCATGGACCCCGATGACGCCGTCGACGTTCTGGACGAAGTGGACGAAGATCACCGCGATGTCCTTTTGAACAACCTCACCCCCGAAGACGCCATGGAACTGAGGGCGCTGCTGACCTTTGACCCGGACACGGCGGCAGGGGTAATGAACACGGAGATCATCACGGTCCCCTCCGACATCAATGTAGACCAAGCAATCCAGCATATACGCATTGAACTGGAAGACAAGGATATGCCTTATTATGTTTATGTCGTCGACCATTTGGATAAGCTTATCGGAATCATTTCATTGCGCGAACTTATGCTTTCAAAACAGCACACGCCCATGCGGGATTTGCTTTCCGACAAAAAAGACGTTATCACCGTGCAGTTCGACACCGATAAATCGGAAGTTGCGAAAATACTTTCCCACTATAACTTCCTCGCTTTGCCTGTTGTGGACCGGGAGGGGCACTTGATGGGCGCGGTAACCCACGATGACGTTATTGATATCATCCAGGACGACGCCAGCTCCGATTTGCTCGGTATGATGGGCGCAGGTCAGGATGAAGACATCAACACCCCATGGTATGAATCCGTCAAAATCCGCTTGCCGTGGCTTTTTATCAATATGCTCAATTCCTCAATCTCCGCATATATCGTTTATTTATTTGAAGGAACTATCGCCCAAATGGCTTTTTTGGCTGTTCTCATGCCCATGGTGGCAAATCAGGCGGGAAATACGGGGCAGCAAGCCCTTGCCGTCATGATCAGGCAGCTTGCGACGGAAAAATTCGACAATAAAAAATCTTGGAACGCGGTTTTTCGCGAGGGGAAAATCGGTTTTGCCACGGGATTTATTGTTTCTTTCATTGCCATTTGCGTTGTTTCTTTAATCAGCAATAATGTATTTTTAGGCGCGGTCATGGGCTGTTCTCTTTTATTGGATATGTTTTTAGGCGCCATTGCAGGCGGTTCCATTCCCCTTATTTTACGGGCTTTAGGACGTGACCCCGCACAAGCTTCAAGCATTTTCCTAACCGCCCTCACAGACGGAGCCGGATTTTTCATTTTTCTGAGCTTCGCAACCCTGCTTCTTTTATAAGGATACCGATGAACGCACTCATTCGTTATTTTTTATGCGGTTTTCTCATGGGAATTGCCGATACCATCCCCGGAGTTTCAGGCGGAACAATCGCATTCATTACCGGCATATACGGAAAACTTCTTGATACGATAAAGTCCGTTGACAAGGAATTTTTCAAACTTCTTTTCACACTGCAAATAAAAAAAGCCTTCATGAAAATTCCGTGGAGCTTCGCCCTGCCCCTTTTGCTCGGCATCGGGTCGGCAGTCTTCCTGTTCGCCCGCATCATGGTCGTGCTTCTTGAAACATATGCCGATATTGTTTGGGCGTTCTTTTTCGGGCTTATTCTTTCTTCGCTGTT
>DONZ01000228.1:0-8630 GCA_003512875.1 Desulfovibrio sp.
ACAGCTTAGCTTATTGTAGGAGTTTGTCATGAATAATTATGGTAACCTTTGCGACAGAACCCAGGATATTATGTGTATGCTCAAGTTTTTGAACTACGCCTACAATCAGCCCTATTATGAAAATGAGGCTTGGGAGCTTGGCAACGAGGAACGCGCTGGCGGGCAGCTTATTTTATTCCATGTCATGGACGAAGTGAAAAGACTGGACACGGATATACGAGAATATATCAATAAATAATAACAGTATAAAAAAGGACGGGTTAGCCGTCCTTTTTTATAACATATTATTATGAATTATTTTTATTCATAAGCAAGTCCGGCTTTTGTTAAAAAGTTTGAACGGGTAAGTCCCATGCGTTCCGCTTTTTGATCAATACGTTCCAATGCTGATTTTGGAAAGCTTACCATAACCTTAACAGGTTTTTGGCTCATTTCAGGAGCTTTGAAGTATTGAAATAATGGTTCAAAAGATAAGTCGGTATATTCAGCATCTTCTTCCAATAATTTTTTTGCTTTTTCCTTTATTTCAGCTATACTTGAGGGCTTTGGAATTGGACGTCTTTCCAAAGTATACGCTTCAAGAGAAGTATTTAACACATCTTGTGCCATAAAAACACATTCTTCAAGGTCTCTTCCCTGGGTAAAAGCTTCCGGCAAATCCGGAAACTCCGCAATAAAATAACCGTCTTTTGATTTTGTAATAACTGCAAAATAACTGCTCATAATATTATCCTTTTAGGTGAAAAGGGGAAAACCCCTTTTCTTAGCCTAGTAATTGAACTCCTGTTTGTTTTTCAATTTTTCTTACGATTTTTTCACTGATTTCTGTTTGTCTGCTTATTGCACTGATGTAGTTTTCATTTTTGAGTATGTGGGTATGGTTTGCTCCCTCTCGAAATGTAAAACCAGCCTTAGCCAATTTTTGGAGAATTGCTTTGCGTTTCATCATTTCCTCCGTACAAATTATTTATATATAAAAAATTATAGCTTGTCAAGAAAAAGATATAAAAATTTATAGCTATTTTTCAAAAGAAAAATAATTTCAAATTTATTTCACAGTTTTCATACTTTTGCGACAATACACCAAAATTATTGTAAAAAATAAAAAAAACGAGGTGGATATGTCACAAGGAATATATTTGGCGGACGGCACATTTTTGCCCTTTGTAAGCGAAGATTTGAAAACGGAAATTGCCAGCCGTCAGAACGCAAGTTTTTTTAATTATGAATGGTTGGAGCAGCTGCCCGACCCTGACCCCATTTTGCGCAAAACCGGCGATGATGTCAGAGTGCTGGCGGATTTGTCCGCGGACGAGCAGGTCATAACCGCCATGACCAGCCGCAAAAACAGGGTTTTGAGTTCGCAGGATTATGGGTTTTCCGCTGCGAGTTTTGACGGTGAAAATGCTTCTGACGCCGCAAGGCTTGTCTTTGATAAGCTGACCAAAGACTTGGAACGCCTGAATATGCGCTCCCTTATTACCTCTATTTTGGACGCCCCTTTTTATGGCATGACTCCTCTGGAAATCATGTGGGAAGCGTCAGAAAACTGGTGGCACATAAAAGATATAATTGCCCGCCCCTATTATTGGTTTGCTTTTGATGAAAACAACAAGCCCTTTTTCAAAGGCGACTATTACGGAGCAGTCAAAAAAGATTATCTCCCGGCGGGCAAATTTGTTTTTGCAGTCTATAATACAAGTTATGACAATCCTTATGGAACCCGTTTATTGTCCCGCTGTTTATGGGCGGTTTCGTTCAAGCACGGCGGAACGAAGTTTTATGCCAAGTTTATTGAAAAATACGGCTCCCCCTGGGTAATCGGCAAGGCTTCCCAAGGGGCGACAAAGGCGGAAAAAAGAGAAATTGCCGCTAACTTGGCGCGTATGGTGGAAGACGCCGTCGCCGTTATCCCCAAAGGCGCGGAAGTTGATTTAATTGCTCCTAATGCCAATACAACCACCATGTTTGAGGATTTTTTATCCCGTCAGGACAAAACCATTTCAAAAATCCTCATGGGACAGACCCTCACCCTTGAAATGGAAGGCAAAAACAACAGCCAGGCGGCAGCCACCACCCATGACGATGTGGCAAAAGGCATAGCACAGGCGGATAAAGCCCTTGTCTGCGAAACCATGAACGAAATCGCCTGGATTTATACCCTGCTCAATGCGGGCGAACAAGTTCCCGCGCCGATTTTCTCCTATCAGGAGCCTAAAAATTTGCAGGAGCAGGTACTGCTGGACAAAGATTTACATTCCCTGGGCGTGCGTTTCAATCACCAGCATTTTGTGAAAGAGTACGGCTTGAAAGCTGATGAATTTACCTTGGTGGAAAATCGGGAGCAATTCAGCAGTCCTGAAAATGCTCCTGCTTCATTCTCGGCTGGTGTGAAAAACAATCATTATAAAGGGGCGGTCAAACACCAGCTTGCTTTTGACAGCGCCTTAAAAGAACTGCTTCCCGAAGCCCTGCGGGCAAACCAAAAATTTTTAGACGAATTATTGCAGACAGTCAATAACGCCGCTGATTTTGAAGAACTGGAATATGCTTTGATTGAGTTCTTAGGCTCGCAAATGGAAATGTCCGACCTTGAGGATTTTCTTGTTCAGGCGCTGACCAAGGCGGAACTCTTTGGTTTTTATTCGATGGATAGGGAACATAATGAAAAGAAAAGTTAACATTGTGCAGGATACACAAAGCCGCGCAGCGCGAGTGAAGCAGGAACCACGCTTCTTGCAAGCGAGAGCGAGTGTATCACAGGATGTGATACCGAGCGTCATGGAGAAGTCAGAAGAACAACCTAACAAGGCAGGTAAATAATATGGCTATTACAGTGTTAGGCAAAGGAACCGATCCGAAAGAAGCAATCGAATACTGGAAGTCAAGAATACCGATTTCCAATAAAGAAATAGCCGCTCTCACCAAAGAAGCAAAGGAACGTGCCTTTTATGTGGCAGGCTTGGCAAAACTCGATCAGGTCAATTTAATCCATAATGAATTATTGAAAGCCTTGGAAAACGGCACCACGCTAAAAACGTTCAAAGAAAATATTGCGGAAGTCATCAAAAAGCAGGGCTGGGATAAAAGGCGTATTGAAACCATTTTTCAAACCAACATGCAGACCGCCTATCAGGCGGGACGCTGGAAAGGCGTTCAAAGAACCAAAAAATACTTGCCGTATCTGGAATATTCCAGCGTGTTGGATACGAGAACCCGCCCCGCCCATTCAGTTCTGCACGGCATAGTTTTTCCCGCTGACCACCCGTTTTGGGACAGCCACTATCCGCCCAACGGCTTTAACTGCCGCTGTACCGCCGTTCAGCTTTCCGAATATCAGGTGAAAAAAGAGGGCTTGGAGGTTCGGAAGGAACTTCCCAAAAGCTTCGAATACACTGACCCGAGAACAGGACTTACCCAAAAAATTGTCAATCCTCAGCCCGACCCCGGTTTTGCAAATAATGTGGGCAAAAATTGGTGCTCCGAATTTACGCCGCAGGAAGTTGACCCGAAAAAAGTCAAAGACATAAACGTTACGCCAAAATGCCCAAAAAATAAAAGCAATTTCTCAAGTTTTCATTCAGAGGGTTCTGACTGTACTCCGCCATTAAAAAATTTACCGAAGAAAAACAGAATACAAATCACAAGCAATGATTTGTTGCCAAAAAACTTAAAAGATGAAGAGTATGCACTAGCATTTCTCAAAGAGTTTGGATTAAAAAACATAAACGACCGTTTATTATATAATCCAAAATCATTGCCTATCAATCTTATTATCAGCAAGCAACTTTTTATTGATAAGCCCACAGGACAATATAAAGCAAATAAAGCTGGTCGTGGGCAATATATGAAAGTCCTGGCACAGGTGATTAAAAATCCCTATGAAATCTGGCGGGTGCCTGTGCAATTATCCGGAAAACGTACAGAACTGATACGCTTTATTCGTATTTTTGAATTGAATGATGTGCCTTTTGGTGGTTTTTCAGTTTTTAATCTTCTTCATTCAGGAAGGTACTGGACTGCTGCAACAGTATTCACACCTAACACAATTAATTATTTAGAAAGACAAAGACAGGGGCTTTTACTTTATAGAGAGGACGGCAAAGGCTTTTTACAATAAAAAATGCCTGATGAGTACATGCTCTCAGGCATAGATAACATCCTTACTGCTAGCGTGCATGCACACGAAACTCAGGATTCGCTACCTTTTTCATAACATAATCATTTTTCACAACAAAGTCAAATAAAATCCAAGGAAAAGGAGAACACATGGAAAAATACACTGCAATAGCAAAAACAGGCACATTCAGAGACAGCGAGGGGCGCAGGCACACCTTTACCAAAGGAGATTTGGAAAAAATTGCCGGCAATTACAATGCGTCGGAAACAGACGCTCCCCTCGTAATCGGGCATGTCAAAAGTGATTCCGCGCCTGCCTACGGCTGGGTGGAAAAACTTTTTTGTGAAAACGACAAACTCTTTGCACAGTTTTCATACGTTAGCGACGATGTTAAAAATCTAGTGTATAAAGGGAGTTATAAGAATGTTTCCATGTCCGTTGATATGGAAAATCACCGGCTCCTGCATGTTGCGCTTTTGGGTGCGGCGGCACCTGCCATAGACGGATTGGGAGCTATAAATCTAAGTACAGGCAATGGCAGCATTTTTAATTTTGAGACAACCAACAAGGAAAACCAAATGAATGAACAAGAACTTCAAAAGAAAATTTTAGAGCTTGAAGCACAGCTTCAAGAGCTGAAAAATCAAATCCAGAAAGCTAATCAGGACAAAGAAGCCGCTGAAAAGAAAGTTGAAGAAACACAGGCGGAATTTTCCGCCTACATGGCAAAACAGCAGGACGAAGCCCGCAAAAAGCGTGTGGAAAAACTCGTGCGGGACGGAAAACTGGAACCTGCAAAACAAGAAGAAGTCTTCGCCTTTGCAAGCCAGCTTGCCAAAAGTTCCGCTGATTTCAGCTTCGGCTCTGAAAAAATTTCCATGGAAGAAAAATATTTCCGTGAACTGGAAGCGCAAAAACAAGCAGGCGTTTTTGCAAACTTTTCCAATGCCCCAGCCCACAGTCAGCAAAATCAAACAACATTCAACCCCTATTCAATGACAGACAAATTATAAGGAGCAAATATGCCATTAGAAGGAAAATTAGGCTCATTCAATTTCAGCCATGAAACCATTGTAACCGATGATCACCCGGGGGTGCTGCGCAGTCTTATGCTGGATGAAACAACCGTAACAGCTTCCCTTGCGGCAGGTACGCTTTTAAAAAGCGTTGTCAATAACGAAATTGACGGTGCGGTCTACACCGTCTGCACGGAAACGGATACGCCCGCCGCTGTGCTTGCGGAAGATTTCAATCCCGGTGAAAAGACCTATGCCACTTGTCTTGTCCATGGCACGGTCAAAGCCGAATTTTTAACTGTAGGCGGACAAAAACCAAAACTTGCCATGCTTGATAAATTGCAGGCGGCAGGAATTTACACGGTATAAGGAGAAAGCTATGTCATTAAATATGCTCAAACAAATTTTCAATCCTGAGGACATTCTTAAATCTTTTGAAACCCTGCAGCCTCTGAAATCCAAGGTGGTTGACACGCTTTTTACGCAAAAAGCAAATCACCCTTCTCCCTTCATGTCCTACTCTGAAGTGGAAGAACTACTTCATTCCGTACCCGTGGTACGCCGTGACGGTGCTCCTGTTCCTTTGCAAAATACCGACCTGAATGTTGAATTTTTTGCCCCTTTGCCTATTAAGCCGTTTGTCAATGTTACTGCCGCAGACCTCAACGATTTACGCGCGCTCATGGGAAACCAGGCAGCGGTAAATGCCTGGCGTACGAAAAAAATCGACCAGCTTCGTAAGGCAGCCAGAATTACTACCGAAGGCATGGCAAGCGTTGTTGCCACTACGGGCAAAATTTCCTGGGTACTGCAGCTTGATAACGGACGTACGGGAGTTTATGAAGTTGATTTCGGGCAAATTCCGGCGGCAGCTGATTTAACGCCTATCACCAATACTTCCAAAACGTCTGACGTTTATTCCGCTCTTATTGAAATGGAAACACAAATCAATATGAACGGTTACGGCGGTAAAATCACGTTCTTTGCAGGCAAGGAAGTCTTTTTGACCCTGGTTGACATTGTTGAAAACAGAACCTCCTACACCAACAATAATTCTGTCACTGCAAAGCTGGACGCCGGCAAAATCATTATCGGCGGCTATGAAATTGTTTCCATGACCGAAACCTACCCGGCTCCGAATAAACAATGGGTATCTAAGCTGAATTCTAAAACCTTGCTTGCCGTGGCAACCGATATTCCGGGCTATGTGTATTACTGCGCCTTGGACAGTATTTCCGCAAACAACCAGCCTCTGCCCATGCACATTGTTCCGGTGGTCAATGATGATGACAGCGGAATTAAACTCATTGCCCAGTCAAAACCGGTGCCCATGCGTCCAAGCAAGGCAAGCTGCATCTGGTCCGGGGCTGTGGCGTAATTTTTAACCTTAGCTAATAGTTTATACGTCTTTTCAATTTAGACTAGTCTAAAACTAGTCTAAAAACGCTCACAGAGGCATACGGTAATTATATGAGTACAGTATTAAACGACAAGGAAGAAAAGAATGTCCAGCTCTATACGGATGAGCTCGGCATTTATGATTATTTGCTGGCTGATTATGTAAAAGCCTGTGAAGAACAAAATCCGGGCATTACTGAGCGCATGATAACGGCTACCTCCAAAGAAATGTCCGAGCTTTTGTCGGTTCGGTTCAAACTGCCTTTTCAAGCCGTGCCAAGCGTAATCCGCCGTATTGCCTCTGTGTTTGCCGCCTATCAGATTGTTCAGGCAATAACTTCCCTTGTTTCAACGGAAGGCGCCACTGAAAATGAATGGCTGCCCCTGCAAAAGCAGTGGAAAGCCTGCCATGAGCTTTTAGACGATATCATCAAAGGCAAAATCAAACTTCCGGCGGAGGAAAACGAGCCAATCCTCATGGATAGGGAAGACCCTGTTTTTGAAGTAATCACCCCGCAAAGAACCTTTGATTTTTCCAAATTCTAGGAGGGCAATATGGCAAAGTCCGGCGTAAGCGTAAAATGGAACAATTTAGACAAGCAGCTGCTGAACATGGCTGATAAGATTACGGATACCCATAACCTCTTGGAAGGCATTGGCAGCATGCTTGTAAGAAATACTGAAAAGCGTTTTCAAAAAGAAGAAAGCCCCTCCGGTGAAAAATGGAAAAAAAGCCAAAGAGCAATCCGGGAAGACGGAAAAACGCTTACCGATAGCGGTCGGCTGAAAAAAGCCATTTCCTCACAAGTGCAGGGAAAAACCGTGCAGGTCGGCACAAACGAAAAATACGCCCGTATTCACCAGTTCGGCGGAGAAATCAAGCCTAAAAATAAAAAGACTCTTTTCTTTGAAACAGCAGACGGCAAAAAAATAATAGCAAAAAAAGTCACCATGCCCCCCCGTCCATTTATTGGCATTTCAGACGACGATATTGACGATGCCAAAGGACAGATTGCTGATTTTATGGAAAAAAGCTTCAAAGGGTAATATCCATGCAGAACTTTATTATTAAAATACTCAAAGACGCAGCAGTCAAAAGCGGACTAAATGAAAACGCCTTCATGTCAAAATCCACGCGTGACAATATTACCATTGTAAAGCCGCGTGTGGAATACAGTTTTTTGCAAAACAGCATAAAACGCACGGGCAGGCTGCTGGCAATTCAGAAAGTCGATAATAAGCGGGAAACCAAAAAAGAACTGTATACCATTGCTCAAAATATCCGGCTGAAACTCTTTAGCGATGAAGAACAGTTCAGGGCGGATTTTACCAATAACCTTTTCTTTTTTTTGCCTAAAGGCGTCAACGACCACAATGGCAATTATCTCAAATTTCAATATCAGAGCTATCAGTTTGACGACGAAGGCGACAACCGGATAGGCGAAAACGTTATAAAAGTCCTCAAAACCTACACTGCGGAGTATAATCTTCTGGCAACGTATCGCATAACGGAAACGAAAAAAGAAGACTATATCCACAGCATCACTTTCAATAACCCTCAAATAAAAAAAGGATAACAGTATGGCAACAAAGAAAAATGAAACAAAAAACACCGCCACGCAGCAAAACCAAGAAAACCAAGCTGCTCAAATCGAAGAACAAAATCAAAATGCGGAAAATCAATCTGCTGAAAATGTGCAAAGTGAACAAGCCCAAAACCAAAACGAGCAGGCTCAAACAGAAGATACCCAAAATGCTCCTGTTCAACATGGCGAAAATACTCAAAATCAGCCGGAACCGCAAAAGGAAAATGAAATGCAAAAAAAAGAATTGATTGCCTTCCATAAACTTGCGGCAAAATATCGTTTACCTTCATGGCAAAGCGCTGCCATTCTCAAATTGCTTGACAAAGAGGATGATGCACATTTGACGGAAAATGAATTTACCGCCGCTCTTGAAAAACTTTATAACAGAAAAATGGGAGCATAATAGTGAAAAATTGTAAATTCATATTTTGGGCAGGAAGCCCAAAGCCACGCAGTGCGAGCGTAGTGTTTTTCGCACAAAACACAAGCGAGAGCGAGTGTATCACAGGA
>DONZ01000228.1:8930-9270 GCA_003512875.1 Desulfovibrio sp.
CGAGAGCGAGTGTATCACAGGACGTGATACCGAGCGTTATTTTTCAGTCAAACTTTATAATCGTAAAATGGGAGCATGATCATGGGTGATGTACTGGAATATTTGGTTGACGGCACAAGCGGGCTTGCTCCCGGAGGTGTGGACGGCTCTGCCATTATTTGCGGCGTCTGCTCCAAAGGCGAAGTGGGAAAAGGCTATTTAATCGGCAAAAGTTCTGATTTGGCTTCAATGCTTGGCGTTGGAACCTTGGTTGACAGGGTGAAAGACGCTCTTTTGACCGCAGGGCAGGAAGCAACCCTTATTGCAGTGCCTTGCCAGGGCAATGCGGGCGGCTATATTT
>DONZ01000164.1 GCA_003512875.1 Desulfovibrio sp.
CGTCCATAGCTGAGCATCGCCGCCTGCGAAGTCGCCATTGAACCGGCAAGCAAAGCCCCGGAGGCATCCCCCCCGCCGGCTAAAACAGCTCCCACCATAGCAACCAAGGTTCCGATACTCAGATATGTTCCTCTGTCAATACGCGAAGCAATATGCCTTTGGGTCACGTGCGCAACTTCATGGGACAAAATACCTGCCAAAGAGTCCTCGTCTTCAATATTGACCAGCAGTCCGGAATAAACGCAGACATAGCCTCCGGGAGTGGCGAACGCATTAAGCACGGGACTGTAAATAACGTTTGTTTCAAAATCAAACGGCTGCGGAGGCACTTTCGCAATGATACGGTCCACGACGGAACGCACATATGATTTTATTTCAGGGTCTTCAATGATCGGCAAACGGGATTTCACAAGAATTTCAAATTCTTTGGCAAGTTCTTTTTCATCACGTATGCTAAATTCTTTAAACAATCCAGCCTTTGAAACATGAAGAGGGCTTATGACAGCAATACATGCCGCGATACAAGCCGCCAAAATTTTTTTTATCATATTTCCTCACTATTTTCATAGTGTTAGCTAACCGGTATAATTGATCGCCCATACCTGCCCGTTTTGCGTGTCACGGACTTCAACATGCATGGCAGTAAGCGTATCACGGATGCTGTCGGCTTTTGCAAAATCCTTATTCTTCTTCGCTTCAAGCCTTTGCGCCAATAAATCTTCCACGTTTTGAACATCGATATTCATACGCTTCGCATTTAAATTTCTCAATTCAAGCAAAATGTCTGCCGGTTCCAGAGCGAAAACTCCCAGAATTTGCGACCAGATATTCACTTCCGCGCTGACCTGTTCCAAAAACGCTTTTGTTCCGTCCTTGCCTCGGAGCGTCTTGTCTTCAAGAACCCTGTTCACAAGACGGACAATGCCAAAAACATGCCCGAGCGCGGCGGCGGTATTGAAATCATCGTCCATAGCGTCCAGAAAAGCTTGTTTCAATTCCTGAAATTCTTTTAAAATTTCTTCAGGCATAGCCATTTTCTTATTGAAATCCTTTTGCAATGCGGAACGGACTTCCGCTAAACACTCATAAACGCGCACAAGCCCTTTTTCCGCATCGTCCATAGTTGCGAAACTAAAATCAATGGGGCTTCTGTAATGTTTGCTCAAAAGGAAAAACCGCAGTGCTTCGGGATGTCTCGCTTCCAAAATGTCCCGTATCGTCTTGAAATTTCCCAATGACTTTGACATTTTTTCCGAATCAATCTGCACAAAGCCGTTATGCACCCAAAATCTTGCAAATTCTCCGCCAAGAGCGGCTTCGCTTTGGGCTATTTCGTTCTCATGGTGAGGAAAAATCAAATCCTGTCCCCCGCCATGAATATCAAGAGGCAGCTTCAAATTCTTTTCACTCATGGCTGAACATTCGATATGCCAGCCCGGACGCCCTTTTCCCCAAGGGCATTCCCAATACGGTTCGTTGGGCTTCGCCGCTTTCCATAAAGCGAAATCAAGGGGATCTTCCTTTTCTTCTCCCGGTTGTATCCGTGCCCCCGAACGCATGTCATTCACATCACGTCCGGAAAGCTTGCCGTACTCTTTAAAAGAACGGACTCTGAAATAAACATCGCCGGAAGGAGTTGCGTACGCATGACCTTTGGAAATAAGCTTTTCGCAAAGTTCAATCATTTCTCCGATATAGTCGGTAGCCTTAGGCTCCATATCGGCACGGCGGACATTGAGCTTGTCCATATCTTCATGAAATGCCGCAATATAACGTTCGGAAATTTCCTTTGAACTCACGTTTTCCTGATTGGCGCGATTGATGATCTTGTCGTCAACATCGGTAAAATTCCGCACAAATGTCACTTGATTTCCCTTAAATTCCAAATAACGGGCGATAACGTCAAAAACAACGGCGGAACGCGCATGCCCGATATGGCATAAATCATAGGCTGTTATTCCGCAGGCGTACATTCCCACCCTGCCTGCGACTTGCGGAACGAATTTTTCCTTTTTCTTGGTCATCGTGTTATATATATGCATAAAAAACTCCTTATTATTCCGTTAACTTTGCATAGTATACATAATAATTCGGTTTCAGTCAAAGAAAAGCCCTTGCCGATTAATTTTTAAAAACGCAATGATTTTATGCGGTTTCTTTTTTATTGTCTTTTTTTTTATTTCAAGTATACTTATCAAGAAATTATGACGGAGTATCCATTATGTTAAATAAAGCTATGATTATCGGACGGTTAGGACGTGAACCGGAACTCAAATACACCCAAAGCGGCATGCCTGTCACGACGCTCAACATCGCCACTGACGAAAGCTATCTTGACCGTGACGGAAACAGGGTTGAAAAAACGGAATGGCACAGAGTGAGCGTTTTTCAGCGTGCAGCGGAAAACTGCGCCCAATATCTGAGCAAAGGAAGTCTTGTTTACGTGGAAGGACGCATTCAAACCAGAAAATGGCAGGACCAGCAGGGGCAAGACCGTTATTCAACCGACATTGTGGCGAATACCGTACGTTTCCTTGACAAGAAAGGTGACAGGAATTCTGACGATTTCGCTCCTCAGCCGGCTCCAAAACCGAAACACAATCAAGAACCGATGGAAGACTACGGCTCACCGTTTCCAAGTGAAGCGAGCGATATGGACGACACCCCGTTTTAATCGCGATACCATAAAATAAAAAATAAGCCCTTTTTTTAGTTCAGCCTGAAAAAGGGTCTTTTTATTCAACATAAAAATCAATCAAAGAAAAGTTCTTCTTGGGTAAAGAAAAAACGCCATTCCCTGTCAAAGCTTTCCTCGCTGTCAGAGGCATGCAGGGCGTTTGCGGAAATGCTTTCCCCGTATTTGAAACGCAGCGTGTTCTCTTCCGCTTTTTTAGGGTCGGTATTTCCCGTCAATTCCCTGAAATCAAAAATCGCATTCTCTTTTTGCACAACAAAACAAAGCACGGGACTTAAACACATATACCGGATAAGTTCATTGAAAAAAGGTTTATCCGCATGCATTGCATAAAAATTTTTCGCTTTTTCTTCCGTAAGGTGAAACAATTTCAATCCTATCAGCTTAAAGCCCGCATTCGCGATATCGTCCAATATTTTACCGTAAAGCTTTTTTTTCATCGCATCAGGTTTTATAATTCCGAAGCTATATTGCATAATTCCCCCTAAAATGTTGACGGCAAAGAAAAAACTATGTTTTGATCCTTATACGCCTGCCATTTTTTTAATGCCTCAACAGTAGATTTTCTCACATGTCCGATAATGACAATACGTTTATTTCTTTTTGAAAGTTCATAAGCACGGTTCAATTCTTGCAAAATGTTTGCCGTATTCATATCGTTGTCTATGAAAAAATCACGTTTTGCCACTAAAAATTCATTTTCTTTACCAATCCGGTATAACTTCGACTGCGGAACAGTCAAACTGTCAAGCACCGAAAAATACGGTTTTATTTCCTGAACGGCTTTATAAAATTTTATAATAGCCGTTTCGTTCAGCGTGAATTTCGACCCCATGTGATTATTCAAGCCCTGCGCATAGGGCAATGAAACAATATTTTCATACAAAATATCACGGATCTCTTCAAAACTCATATCCGTATACAAGCCCTGCTTTCCTATATCGACTTTCATCCCGCCGCGGGGCAGCGCTTCCATGGGCTGATGCAAATAAACAGGCAAGCCTTTTTCATGGGCTAAAACAGCAATAGACACCGCATAAGTCGATTTCGGCCAAATGGAAAAAATAACGGGAAAAGGCAAATCCATACACTCTTTCGCCAAAGAAAGATTTTCTCCCGCATCATCCAAGATGAGCGTGATGAAAGACCGGCTGCCTGACAGCAGGCTAAAAACGGAAATGCGTTCCTGCAATTCCTTTAATCGAATAACATGCGTAATTTTTCCTTGATATTGTATATAATAAAAACTTTTTTCAAAAGTTACGGAACAAGACAAATTCTGATTTTTTAAAAAATCTTTGAGTTTTCCAAAAAAAGCGATGTTCTCATCATCGATATAATACATGTACTCCGGGGTTTCCTCATGCACCAGCTGATAAACGATAAAAGGGTACGCCTCGTTTTTTTGTGTGAAATGTATTCCCTTATCGGCATAAATCAAGGATTGAGCTGGAATTTCCTTCTTCAGAAAACCGTCAACCGCTTCATGGATTTTCCCGATATGCACGAGCAATTCCTTATCATATCGATAATTCCGGCAAATACTTTTCTCCAGTTCCCAATAAGGGTCACGGTCAGCAATGTATGCGGAAAAATTTATGTCCGCCGCGTTATAAGAACTCTTATGCGCCAACAAGTTTTGCCCGTTTTCCGTTTTTGTTTCCCGGTATTCTTCGTGAAAAACACCTGAATTGGTGGTATACAGAAAATGCGAAAGCAGCGCGGAAATACCCAAATAAACAGCCATGCACAAAACAAAAAACAAAAATCCCGCAAAAATGCGTTTCATTCCCGCGAAAATCGGTTTATTTTTATTCAGTGCTGCCAATACGTGCCGTTTCATTTTCCGCTCATAAAAAAGGACTTGCGTTTACAAGTCCTTATTTTAAACAAAATCAAAAATACTGTCTATCTTTCAATTATTTAATTTTTTGAATGGTTGGCAAAGATTTGACCAGCTGCAAAGCGACCCTCAGCTGATTGTCGTTTTCCAAAAGTTCTTTGCTCTCGATATTTTGAACAGACTGAGCATTTTTCTTAGCTCTGTCAGATTCAAGATGTCTTGTTAAATCTTTTTCACGGACGGAAAAATTATCTTCGGCTTTACGGGGACTTTCCCAAAGCACTTCAAAATCGGGAACAATGCCTTCGGCTTGAATGGATTTTCCGGAAGGAGTGTAATAGAGGGCAACTGTTAATTTCAAGCCTGTTCCGTCAGGCAAAGGAATGACATTCTGCACGGAACCTTTGCCGAAAGTTTT
>DONZ01000149.1 GCA_003512875.1 Desulfovibrio sp.
TGTTTTGGCGGAATACAACAATATCGTCAGCGGTTCAAGCACCGGTTTCGCAAAAAAACAATCCGTCGATGATGTTTTCGGCGATCTTTTCACCGCATTGAGCGAGATAGGCATCAACACAAACACGAGTGCGGGCAGTGAAAACTTCGGTTTGTTGGAAATTGACGATGAAAAACTCGATGAAGCTTTGGAAAAGGACTCTGCTGCCGTAATTGAGCTGTTGTCTTCCTCCATGTCCGGAACAACGACATCAGCCGATTTCACGGTCGCTTCAACAGGGGTTTCCGCAAAAGCGGGTTCTTATAACGTTACGTATGATGTTGATGCGAACGGGCAGGCGACTAATGTTTATATCAATGGCGTGTTAGCCCAAAACGACCCTAATTTCCCCGGACGATGGACTGTCGGCGACATGCATAACGAAGCTGCCGGTGTCGCTATTCAATTTGCCAACGGCGGTATGGCTCAAGGGTCTTATTCAAGCAAAATCAATATCCGCCAAGGAAAACTCAATGAATTAATTGAATTTTTAAAGAGAGAAACGGTATCAAGCACGGTAGAAGGTGTCGAACAAGGAAAAATTCCTACCATCATAGCAAGTTTCAGAGAAAGCATTGAGCAGCTGCAAGACAAGATTGATTCTGAAACAAGCCGGATTGCAGCTTGGGAGCAGCGGGAAAAATTAAAGTATTCCCGGTTGGAGCAAACATTGACTGAATATAACTCAAAACTCAGCACGATCAGTTCTTATGCCCAACAATTGAATGCCGGCTAAGGATATAGAGGCGATTATGTTAAATGCTACGCAGTCTTATAAACAAGCACAGGTGAACACTGTCGGGCGGGCGGATATCACGCTCATGCTTTATGACGGTTTATTGCGTTTTCTTGATTTGGCCGCTGAAAAAATGGAGCAAAAGCAAATTCAGGATAAAGGCAATTACATTTCACGGGCTCTTGACATCATCAATGAATTGGATTCCACCCTCAATATGGAAAAGGGCGGTGAAATATCAAAAGGGTTGCATAATTTATATCTTCTTACGAATAAGAATTTGCTCATGGCGAATTTGAAAAACGATTTGGCGATATTGAAAAGCGTTCGTGCCAACATGCAGGTTGTGCGCGATTCTTTTTATGAAGCCATGCAGACGGAAGAAGCGAAAGAAATGCTTATGAAAATGGGACCTGTGCCTGTTCAGGCTTCCAACGGCAATGCCCAAATGAAATTTGGCGGCAGCATTCAGGAGCGTGCTGATAAAATTAAAGAAGCGCAGCAGAAAGCCGAAGCGATAAAAAGGGTTCAGGCAAAACTTGCGAACGCGAAAAATGATGAGGAAAAATCGCTTGCCAAGAAAGAATTGGAAGAATTACTCGGAAAAAACATTGTTGCGGCACATAACAAGCCTGTTGCCATGTCCATGGCGCAAAAAGCCAGCCGTGCATTTATGCAGCAGCAGGGATTGAGCCAGGTTTCCATGCAGATGAAAATGCAAAATCAAACCATGCAGGTTAATTCTGCGCATGCTCATTCTGCGCAAGGTAATCCCGCACATGTTAATCCGGCGGCGCAGACAGCATCGGCTGCACAATTGGGACAGCAAAGCCAAACGGAGCAGGCGGCTGCACCTGCCATGGCGCAAAATTCCGCATTCGCGCAGCAAAGAACTTCAAGCCAAGCCATGCATGCCATGGCAAGCGCTTATGCGTCCCGTCAGCAAATGCAAAGTCAGGCGCAGAATCAGACGCAGGCTGTTCAGCCTCCCGTACCGCAAGAAAACACCGCAAGTGTTTCTTCTCAAAATGAAGAAGAGCAACAGGAAAAAAGCATTCCGCAATCACGTCCCGTGGCAATGGGGCAAATGGCGGGAGGACTTATGGCAGGCGGTTTGATGAGTAAAAAAATGTCTCTTTACAAAAATATGTGATACGCTGTAAAAAGCATGAATGAAATTTAGCTGACTGCCAGGTCGGCTGAAACCCTTTTCCGGAATTTTTCGGAAGAGGGTTTTTTTGAAAAATTTTTTAACCTATGCTTTTGCTTGTGGCATAAAAAAGAATATGCTATATTGTTTTCTTATGGTATAAAATTACAAGGTTATCAGGAGATTTTCATATATGTCAGATTTTGAAGTAGTAATCGGGCTTGAAGTGCATGTGCATTTGGCGACCGAGAGCAAGCTTTTCTGTTCTTGTCCCAATTCCTTCGGGGACGCCCCGAACAGCAACGTGTGCGAGGTTTGTGCCGGAATGCCGGGGGTTTTGCCCGTACTGAACAAAAAAGCGGTGGAATTTGCCGCCCGTACCGCTCTTGCCATTAATGCGGCGATCAATCAACAATCTGTTTTTGCCCGTAAAAATTATTTTTATCCGGATATGCCGAAAGATTATCAGATTTCTCAATATGATTTGCCGCTGTGCGAACACGGGTATTTGGATATTACGGTTGATAACCAAACAAAGCGTATCGGAATCACCCGTATCCATTTGGAAGACGATGCGGGAAAAAATATCCATTCTCCGACGGAAAACCATAGTTTTGTCGATTTGAACCGTGCGGGGACACCGCTTATCGAAATTGTGAGCGAGCCTGATATGCGAAGCGCGGAAGAAGCTGTCGCCTATTTGAAAGCGCTGCATGCCATTGTCGTCAATCTCGGCGTTACCAACGGAAATATGGAAGAGGGCAGTTTCAGGTGCGACGCCAACGTTTCCATCCGTCCGAAAGGACAAAAAGAATTTGGAACGCGTACGGAACTTAAAAATCTGAACTCGTTCAGGCACGTTCAAAAAGCTATCGAGTATGAAATAGCCCGTCAGGAAGATGTTATCCTTGACGGCGGCAAAGTCCGTCAAGAAACACGGTTATACGACAGCGTGAAAAATATTACACTGGCTATGCGGAGCAAAGAAGACGCGGAAGATTACCGCTATTTCCCCGATCCCGACCTTTTGCCTGTTTGTATCAGCGATGAGGAACTCGCTCTTTGGAAATCACAAATGCCGGAACTTCCTGCCGAACGGAAAAAACGTTTCCAAACCGAATGGCAAATTGCGGAATCGGAAGCGGAACTTATCGCTTTTGATCCGTATTTGACAGGCTTATTGGAAAAATCGGCTGAATTATATAATGAACCTAAAAAAATTGCAAATTTGATTTTAGGTCCGCTGCTTCGTGAAATGAACCAGCGCGTTGCGGAAGGGCAGGACGGAAAACTTGCCATTGAGCCGAAAGCTTTGGCGGAGCTTGCTAAAATTATTG
>DONZ01000213.1 GCA_003512875.1 Desulfovibrio sp.
GAGTTTACCGCCAACGTGTCCCATGAATTGAAAACGCCCCTGCAATCCATCATGGGCAGCGCCGAGCTGTTAGAGAACGGCCTTGTCAAGCAGGAGGATGTTCCACAGTTTGTCGGCGTCATCCGTACAGAGGCGGCGCGGCTGGTAACGTTGGTGGAGGACATTATTCACTTGTCGCAGCTGGACGAGGGAACCGCGCCGGAAAAGGAACAGGTGAACCTTTTGGAACTGGCGGACAGTGCGGTATCCGCTTTGCGGGAGCGGGCGGAGGAGCGGCATATCGGCCTGTCCGTTTCAGGCGAAAATCTGATGGTAGACGGAGTGCGGAACTTCCTGTATGAAATGTTCTATAACCTGATCGACAACGCCATAAAATACAACATAGACGGCGGCAAGGTGGAAGTTACTGTTTTAACAGGTGATACTGCCGCAACTGTTTCCGTGAAAGATACCGGGATCGGCATCCCCCCGGAGTATCAGGCGCGAGTATTTGAACGGTTTTTCCGAGTGGATAAAAGCCGCTCCAAGGCTTCCGGTGGCACCGGGCTGGGGCTGTCGATTGTCAAGCATATCGCGCAGTATCATCACGCAGAAATCAAATTGCATAGCGGGAATGGACGCGGGACCATTATTGAGATTTTGTTCGCCATAGGGGAAATGTGAGATTTGTGCCTTCTGCTTAGGGTTTGGCTAACTACACAGAGGACAGCATCTACAAGGTGCTGTCCTCTGCCTTTATGTGGGGTAGTATTGAATAACGCTGGTATCATGGGAAAGGAAACATTGCGTTTTTAGGGTGAAAATATCCTTGACAAATGTCCTCTTGGGAATGGAGTTTTTTGCTTTTTGCGCCTGTTTGGTGGAGTTCCGCAAGAATTTCTTTCAAAGGTACGCAAGATTCAAATTGTTCTTTGGCAGTCAAGGGTGTTTTTCTGTCCGCTAATTCCATAACCTTGTTCAATACGCCGATAGTCAGAGGCTTTCCGCAAACAGGGCAGATATTTTTGTGTTTTTCGCTTTCTTCCGGCAGAAAACAAATGTCGCAGTTTCTGTGTCCGTCCGCAAAGTATTTGCCTTCTTCCGGATAAAATTCCACTGTGCCGTAAAAAAATGTGTTTTTCCGCCTGAGCGATTCAAACAAACTTTGATAGGTTGGGACGGAATGGAAAATATTCACTTCACGTCCGAGATTTTCTCCGGAATGGGCATCGGAATTGGAAATAAGAACATATCTGTCAAGGGCGGAACAAAGCCTGTTCATGGGAGGATCGGAAGAAAGCCCTGTTTCCAGCGCGAAAATTTCTTCCGTCAAGTCCTCAAAACATTCTTCAAGCGTATTAAAGCCTGATTTTGAACCGAAAATTGAAAACCACGGAGTCCAGATGTGGGCGGGAATAAGGTAGCTGTGCTTTTCTTCAAGGGCATATTCCAAAAGGATTTTGGCATCAAGCCCGAGCATGGGGCGGCCGTCTGCACTCAAATTGCCGATACGGGCGAGTTTCGCATTGATTTTTTTCGCCGTTTCAATATCGGGTACGTATATTAATTGATGATTTTTTCTCGTGGCGTTGTTTTTTTTATAGATACAGCTGATTTCGCCCTGCAAAACGAACTGCGGCTGGAAAGAAACCTCTTTTAAACGGATATTGGTCTGTTCTTCAATGTCGTGCGTGCCAAGAGGCTTTTTCAGCCGATAAAAGCCGGTGTTGTCGTCATAAACAAGTTCTTCCTCGATTTCCTGCAGCCATTCAGGGTGAGTGCAGTCGCCCGTTCCGAGAAAGTGAATGCCTTTAATACAGGCGTGGCTCGCAAGGTTTCTTAACGTAAGATTTTTCGATGTCGCCCTTGAAAAGCGGGAATGAATGTGTAAGTCCGCCCTGAACATACGCTGTCCGATAAATTAATTTGCAATAGTATAAAGAGCTTAGTATACTTTGGCAATACTTTTATATTTGAGGGAATATGGATTTTTATCAACCGGAAGGAAGTTACCGTTTCAGCTCCGATGCCGTTTGCGCCGTACGTTTCGCCTGCTCTCTCATCGCGCAGGAACTGCAGAAAAAGAAAGTGAAAGCTCCTTATTTGATTATGGATGTCGGCTGCGGGTGCGGAGTCATCGGTATATTGGTTTTGCAGTTTTTTAAGGAATTGTATCCGGAATGGTATCCTTATTTAATGGTTGTCGGCATTGAAAAAGAAGAGGAATTGTATCAGGCCGCCAAGTATAATGCGAAACTTTTCGAGCATGAAAAAAACTTTTTCGTATTTCAAACGGATATTTTCCAAAAGGAAAGTGTCGCTTCGGTGCAAAAATTTGTGCTTGAAACGGTTTTTCTCGATAAGCTTCCGCTTTTGAGGCAGCAAGACGGAGGAACGTTTAAAAATCCCCGTTTATTTGACCTTGTTATCACAAATCCGCCGTGGTACAAGGCGGACAGCAAACTGCACAGCGTTTTTGCATTGAGAAACAAAGCCTTGTTTGGTGATGAAACCGTGCTGAATTTGTTTTTTTCATTTGGCGAAAAATTTTTGAAAAAAAACGCTTCGTTAGTGACTGTCGCCAAATGTGCGTGCTATATGGATTTTGTGCAGGCAATGCCGGGGTCAATCCGGCTCGTGGCTATGCAGTCTGTGCATAATTCCTTGCAAAAAAATGCGATTTTCTTTATTTTGCAAGGGAAATATATGAGCAAAGCGGTTTTTGAGATTGTAGCGCCGGCTTGCGTGTGATTGAAATTTCATTATATTGTGTACGAAAAAGGAAAAAGTATGGCTTTGGAAGATTATCAGGAAATTGTCGCAATACCCCGCATGCATGAGGAATTTTTACCCTGCGGCAGCGTGAAAGCGCTTGACCCGACAGGGCAAAACAGCAAAGCCTATGCGGCTTGTCCCGCTTTTTGCTGGAACAGGCAATACGCCTTGCAGTATCTTAAGGATTTACAGGAAAATACCGCCCGGCTGGCAAAGGAAAAGAACGGCTCTTTGCTTGATACTGTCAATTTCCAGATGCAAAGCGTTGAAGCGCTCTCTTATGATGAACAATGTGCTTTGCAGGAATTTTCGGGGGAAAAGGCTTCGCAGGCTCAGGAAGAGAATATGCAGGAGCTTGCGCAGCGTATTTTGCTTATCGCATATCATAATGAGGCGCTGTATTTGGAATTGGCGCGAGCGAATGAAGCTTTGCTGGAACAAGAGCGGAAACTTAAAGATTTATTGGATGAAAACGAGTATGTCGTGCAGTCTTCCTATCACGTCGAAGACGTGCTTTTTTCGTGGAAACAGCTTTTGCCTGCGTTTTTATTTTTTACGCAGGACGTTTCAGCCTATTATATTAATGATGAAGCCATGGCGGAGGAAATAGCCGAATCGGGACAAAAAATTACTGAAGATGATAATCATTCTTATTATAGACTTGATAAAAATGTTTTGATGTATTATATAACTGGCAAATTGGAGAAATGCTGCAAAAAAAACGAGTATATTTTTATTGTGGCAAAAAAATAGGATAATATATGTGTTGCCAACAATGTATGAAATTAGAACAATTAATTGAATTTATTGAAGAAAACTGCAAAGGTATTCCTAAAGGGGTGATTTTTGACTGTGACGGTGTTTTGGTTGACTCCGTTGAAGCGAATATGGCTTTTTATAATGCGATACGAAAAAAATTAGGTTTGCCGGAATTGAATGCGGAACAAAGGGAATACTGCCAAATGAGCACGGCTGCCCAAGCCCTTGAGCATATCACCCCCGAGCCTTTGCGGGAGCAAATGCATATTGCCGTCAGGGAAATTTCTTATGCCCGTGATATTGAACCCATGATTCAAGCTTCGGAAAATTTGGTGCCGCTTTTAAAAGCCCTTTCGGGAAAATTTCTTTTGGGTATCCATACCAACAGGACGGGACCTATCGATTATATGCTGGAAAGGCTGGAAATGGGCGGATATTTCGATCCCATAATGACTGTCCGCTATTGCGAACCCAAACCTTCCCCCGACGGCGCATTGAAAATTTTGTCCAAATGGGGTTTGGAACCCCATCAGGTCCTT
>DONZ01000156.1:0-388 GCA_003512875.1 Desulfovibrio sp.
GAAACTTCCGGCTTCAGTGAAAATAATGAGGTATCTGGTATCTTTCTGATAGAGCTGCAAACTCTTTTCGCCTTGCATGGTTCCGATTAAAGACCAGCTTTGGGAGGTCAGGTTTTGTATCATGTGGGCGGCAAGATTGCTTGCTTCCATGTTTCCGGTAAAGTTTTCACGGCCCAATTTCTCACCGGCGGAATTGACGGTGGTGAGGGTATTTTTAGGGTCTGTTTTCATAAGCATGGGAATAGGCACTTCCGGAAATTGGCTTGTATAAACATTGCTTACGGTGCTTGAAGCGGGAGTTTCGGGAGAAGAATTAAAACCGGAAACGCATGCCGTAAGAAAAAGTAAACTTGAAAGAAGAATTATTTTTTTCATAAAAGCTCCTTAT
>DONZ01000156.1:603-9303 GCA_003512875.1 Desulfovibrio sp.
CTGTTGCATTAGATGATGAAGTAGAATTTTGATTTTTATTACATCCTGTCATTACACAAAATAATGAGAGAAGCAACATCATTAATAAAAGTTTTTTCATAAAAGCTCCTTATTTTTTATATTCATAGCCTTTTTTGAGAAATGGTGCAATATAATTGTTACCGCCAGAATTTCGGCATGAAAAGCAGGAGAATGGTAAACATTTCAAGGCGGCCGTAAATCATCAAAAAAGAAAGTATGGTCAGGTCAAGGTCGTTGAAAATGCTGAAGTTGTTGGTTGGTCCAAGTTTGCCGAAAGCCGGGCCGACATTGGAAATGCAGCTTATGGTCGTCGAAAACGTGCTTTCCAAATTGAGGTCTTGCGTGCTTAAAAACAGCGTGCCGAGGGCGATACTTAAAATATAAAGGGCAAAAAAGATGAGTACGCCTTTTATGGCTATATCGTCAATGGGCGTGCCGTTGATTTTGATACGTTCGACAGCGCGCGGGTGGCTGAGGCGTTTGAGTTCGTTTTTTATAAGCTTCACGATGATAAGCAGACGCAGGAATTTCAATCCTCCTGCCGTCGAACCTGTGCAGCCGCCGCATACGATGGACAATAAAATGACAAGGTGGGTGAAAAGGGGCCATTGGATATAGTCAGCAGTGGAAAAACCCGTCGAGGTCATAAGGCTTATGAGCTGAAAGGCGGCATCGCGGAACGCCCTTTCAAAGGAATAAGCGGTTTTTTCCTCATGCAGGAGATATTGTGCGGGCGTATCCGTAAAATAGAGCCAAAAGGCGATAAGGGTTATACTGACCAGCAAATACAGCGTATAAAAAACAAATTCCTCATTCTGAAGATATTTTTTCACGCCTTCGTGCAAAAAGAGAAAATGCAGAGTGAAATTGACGCTTCCGAGATACATGAAAACAACGATGGTCCATTGGCTGGCAGGGCTGAAAGCCGCAATGGAAGCATTTTTCGTTGAAAATCCTCCTGTCGACAAGGTGGAAAGGGCATGGGTGAGCGCGTCAAAAAATGTAAGCCCCTGCAAATATAAAATAATTGCAAGGGTGAACGTCAACGCAGAATAGATACCCCATAAGGAGCGGGCGGTATCGATCATTTTGGGGGCGACTTTGTCTTTGTTGATTCCGGGGGTTTCAGCTTTATAAAGCTGCATGCCTCCCGTCCCGATAATGGGGAGCAGGGCAAGGGAAAAAACAATAATGCCAAGTCCTCCGAACCATTGGGTGAAACTGCGCCAAAACAAAATTCCTTTGGGCAGAATTTCCACGTCGGAAAAAATTGTTCCGCCTGTCGTGCTCAGTCCGGAAGCGGATTCAAAAAGACTTTTGGGAAAAGAGATGTCCGTAATGAAAAAATAGGGCAAGGCGCAGATGAATGTTGCTGAAATCCAGCAAAGCCCGACAATGGCGACGCCTTCGCGGGTTGTGATTTGAATTTTCTCCCCTTTGGGCGGTCTTGTGAGAAAGGCGAGCAAAAGACCGAAGCAAAACGTTCCTGCAAAACACTGCGCAAAAAGGGTCAGGGTTTTGTATTCGCCGTACGCAAGAGAAATCACGCTTGGAAAAACCAAGAGAAATGCGAGGCATATCGCCAGCAAGCCCAAGACAAAAAAAATGTTTTTTAATTGCATTATGGTATCCTGCGCATTGAAAACTCCGCCGATCGGCTATTTTGCTAATTCGATTTTCAAATGTTCGGCAAGACGCGGGTCGTGGGCGGGAAGCCCGCTCGATTTCTGAAAATGCCTTTTCGCATCATTCTCTTTATTTAATTGATAGCGATACAGCATTCCCAAAGAATAATGCACTTCCGCAGATTCCTGTAGCGATAAAGCCCGTTCCCATTGTTCGGCGGCTTGCGCGTATCGGGAATTATGGGCGAGGGCTTGTCCGTAAAGATAGGGTAAAACCGCGCTGTTCGGCGCTGTCATGATACCTTGCTTGAGAAGGTGTTCGGCGGCTTCTGTTTCCTCATGGGCTATGAAAATTTCCGTAACGTCGGAAAGGGCGGCTTCATCGCCGGGATTTGCCTCAAGCGTTGCAAGGCTGTGTTCGAGATGTTTTATCATGTTTTGTTCGCCGTGGCTCTTGATATGCTCAACGGCTTTTTGCAGGGGATCGTTTTGCTGTCCCCCGGATTTGTTGTTTTTCTGCATTTTGTTTTGCTCTTGCATGGCTTTTAACATTTCTTCCGGAAACTTTTTGCCTTTCATGCCTTGCATGTCAGGCATATTCTTCATGTTCTGCATGCCGTCAGGATTGTTTTTTTGCAAATCTTCCAGAGTGATGCCCTGTTTTTCCATGGCTTCAAGCATTGCAGGCGGAATATTTTCGGGAAGCATGGTGTCGGGAGCGAGGCTTTTGCTTTGTCCCTGGTTGGGGTTGAATGCCTTTTTCATTTCATTGCTTGCCGTTTGCGGGCTACCGTTTGCAGGGTGCTTATGTTTGTTTTGTTCAATATAAAAATTTATGGACGTGAAAAGCATGGTGAGAACGCCGAAACCGCAGAGGGCTAAGATAAGTTTTTTCATATTCTTGGAAACTCCGTTTAGTTAATATCCATTTGTTCGGAAAGAATTTTGATTTGTTTTTCTATTTGCCGCTGTTTTTTGGACAATAATAAAAAGTAAACGGCAAAACCGAGCCAAAGACCGATGTTCGCACAAATCAAAGAATTGACAGCATTCATAACAGATCCTTATTCTTGTTCTTCCTGATACAGAAGTTTTGTTTTTAATGTTTCAAGTTTGAGTTCTTGGGATAATTGTTGCTTTCGGTACCTGACAAGCCAAAGCCAGATAAAGGCGAAAGAAAGCACGCAAAAAACGACGGTGTGAGCCATGGCGGGTTCAAGTCCGCCGCCTTCGGAATGAAAAACAGCAGGGTGGATGGAACGCCACAGCCTTGTTGCGAAAAAGACGAGGGGAACATCTAAAAAGCCGATGATGGCGATAACCGCGGCAATATTGTTTTTTTGCTCACGGGGCATGGGCATGGTGCGTATCACCAAATACGCCGCGAAAATGAACCATAAGATAAGGGCTGTGGTGAGTTTCGGATCCCATGTCCACCAAACTCCCCAAGAATGTTTGCCCCAAAGGCTGCCTGTGATAAGCGTGAGAGTCGCCAGCAAAAAGCCTACTTCGGCATTGGCGTGGCTTACTATGTTGAAATTTTCTTCTTTTTTCAGAAGATAAAGGACGGCGAAAAGGGCGGCGAAGAAAAAGCTGACGAAAGCCCACCACGCGACAGGCAAATGATAATAAAATATTTTTTGGGCGTATCCCAAGGTTTGTTCTACGGGGGCATAAAAATAAATGAGGTATTGCGCAATGGCGGTGCAAATGACGACGCTTGCCGCAAGAAAAGCCGGATAGGTATGTTTCATTTCATTCACCATGATATAGATAAGGGAAAAGGAGCAAGCTTGCAGCGCTGAAAATAAAATCGAAAGCAAGCGTAATCCCGATCCATTGGATTATTCGGGCAGTTTGCACGGGAGGGGTATGTAAATCCAGAAGTCCCGCCGAACATAAGGAAATAGCAGATAATAAAAGAGGAATCAATAAAGGAAAAAGGATGATGCTCAGCAAGGATTCTTTGCCTGATTGTCCGGTACAGAGTGCTCCGAGCAAGCTTCCGCACGTGCAAATTCCTATATCGGTAAGAAAAATTCCAAAAAGCGCATAGAGGAAATGTTCGCCGGGGTGCTGGTTGAGAAAAATAAAAACCGCGGGAATGAAAAGGACTTGGGAAGCCAGTAAAAGAAAAATGCCTGCTGAAAATTTGCCAAGCCAGATGGTTTGCAGGGGGCAAGGCAAGGTTTGCAGTCCGGTTCTTGCCCCGTTTTGTTCTTCAACGGCATAGAGCATTTGAAAAATAAGGACTTGACAAAATACGGAAGCAAGCCAAAACATGGTCGATGCCGCATGGGGGGAAAGGCTTTCCCCGTTTTGCAGAGAAAGGCTGAAAAGGAAAATGAGCAATAAGCCGAGAAGGAGGGCTTGGCATAATCCTGCGCTTCTGCCCAAAATAATGGTTAAATCTTTTTTGGCAAGGAGGAGGGCTGTTTTTATCATGCCAGCGCTCCTTGGATTTTAGTGAATGCGATCTGCTGTTTTTCAATGTGCAGCATATGGCTTGCGCAGCGCATATCTTCCTGCGGGTTGTGGCTGACCCAAAGAATAGCCGCGTTTTTTGCCTGAAACTCTTGAATGACGGCATAAAAAAGTTCCTGCGATTCTTTGTCGAGTCCCGTGCAAGGTTCGTCCAAGAGCAACAGGCTCGGATCCTGCAGGATGATACGTGCGATATTGAGGCGCTGCGCCATGCCCCGTGAAAAAATTCCCGCTTTGTCGTAACAGAATTTTTCCAGGAACACTCTTTTGAGAAGTGTGAGAATTTCTTTTTCCGAGCATTTTTTTCGGGTGAACGCCTGGGTCCAGAAAAGCAAATTCTCATAGGCGGACAAGTGCGGGTAAATGAATGTCTGATGTCCCAAATATCCGATTTTTTCCTTTTCAAAAGAACAGATGATTTTGCCTTGTGTCGGCTTGGTCAATTCCGCCGCCAGTTTTAGGAGCGTGGATTTGCCGGAACCGTTTTTTCCCGTGACAAGAGCCGTTTGCTTTGGATACAAGCAAAAATGCACGTTTTTGTAAAGTAAACGCAACTCGTACATTTTGCTTATGTTTTCAAAGGTTAAAACCGGCTTGTCCATAAGAATTTCCTATGATTTTTCCTAGGAATTTTCGGAAGGGTTTTCTTGTGTGCTTTTCCTGCGCTTTCTGTTTGCATACACACTGATAAACGGGGCAAGGCTCATAATGGTTCCGCCGATCCACAACCAGTTGACAAGAGGATGTACGGATAAACGCATCACGGCACGCGTTTTTTCATCAAGTCCGAGGAATGTCGCATAAAATTCTTTGCCGAGGGAGAAGATCGTGCTTGCTTCCGCATAGGCGTTTTGCGGAAAGCTTGCGTAAATTCTTCGCTGCGCTTGGGCAATGCCCGTTTCTTTGCCGTTTTGGGTCACGAGCAATTCCGCCTCTAAAAAATCATACCGTCCCGTGCGTTCCCGCCCTTCGTAGATTTCCAGAAGTTTCACCGTAAACGTGTCAATTTGTATTTCTTGTCCGCGTTCAAGCGCAACTTCCTGTTCAACCTTGTAAGGACCTGAAAAAGCGACGCCAAGGCTGATGACAGCCAAGCTCATATGCACGAGCACGGGGGAAAGCTTTTGCAGCGGATGTTTGAGAACCATGAAATACAATGCCCAGCTTGCCATGCAGGCGACGGAAAAACTCGCGGCTATGAGCGGAGTGGGGTCCTTGACAGCGAAAAATGTCCAGAAAATTCCCATGAAGGCGATAAAAATCAAAAGAACGGCAAGAAAATATTTTGCATGGTTCAATCCCTGTTTCCATGAAAGCCAAGGGCAGACGGTTAAAAGAGCGATGACCACAGTCAGCAGCGGCAAGATTACGCCGTTATAAAAACTTGCCTGCAAGCCCACCGGATTGTCTGACCAAAGTTTGCTGATAACGGGCCACAGGGTTGCAAGCCCGATGATAAGGCTGATGGTGATTAAGACAATACTGGTGGAAAGCAAAAAGCCTTCTTTCGTTTCCAGTCCGTTGAAAGACTCGCCTTTTTTCGGCATGGTGAGAACGGTCAAAAAGGCTACAATGCTTGTGCCGATGACGAAACATAAAAGCAAAGGACCGACGCCTCCGCTTCCGAAAGCATGGACGGATTCCACGACGTTTCCCCGTACCAGCCATGTAGCGAAGAATGCTGAAATGCAGGTCAATGCCATGAAAAGGGTATGAAAACGATGGGCTTTGTTTCTGTATTGTTCAATAAAGCCGAAATGAAGCGCAGCCGTTGCGAAGAACCATGGAATTGTTGATGCGTTTTCAACGGGATCCCATGCCCAATAACCGCCCCAGCCAAGTTCCATATAAGCCCACCACGCACCAAGGATTATGCCGGCTGTGAGCAGAAGCCATGCAACCAAGATAAGGGGTTTTGTGCAGACATGCCATGCGGTTTCAGTTTTTGAAACATTGTACTGCGTACCGCCTTGCAGGGAAAGGGCTTGCGCCAACGCAAGGCATGCGGGAATGGTAAAACCGCCGTAACCCAATAATAAAAGGGGCGGGTGGAAAATCATTCCGGGGTTTTGCAAAAGGGGGTTCAGTCCCCGTCCGTTGACAGGAGCCGGGGATAAGATTTCAAAAGGATTGTTGTATGTTGTGAGCAATACTCCGAAAAAAGCCAATATTGAAAAATAAAAGAGCAGATACCATACTTTTGTTTCAAGGCTGAGTTTTGTATATGATTCCGTGCTTTGAAAATATGCGCCGCACAACACGAGGCTCAATGCCCAAAAAAGCAGGGAACCTGCCTGCCCGCCCCAAAATGCTGTCAGCCGGTAAAAAAGAGGCAAGGATAAGTCGCTGTAATCATGCACATATTTAATACTGAAATCATAGCTCCAGAAACCGAAAAAGAGAATGGCTGAAGCGAGGCAGTAAAAAAGCGTTACGGCAAGATTTGCATTTTCAAGAAGTTTCAGGGAAGAGGCTGTCATTTTGTTTCTGCCGAGTCCGAATATGCAAAAAAGTGTTCCCAGTGTCGCAAGAACAAGGGAAAGAAGCATGAGAATATGGGCGAATTGTGTCATAATGGTTTGTTAAATCCGTAGGATAAAGGTTAAACGTTTTTTTCTCTGTTTTCTTTTTGATATTTTGAAGGACATTTCGTCATCAAGGTTTTTGCCGTGAACACGGAATTGTGCAGGGAACCTTCGATGATCACTTCCGAGCCCGCTTTAAATGTGTCAGGCACAACACCCCGATAATGCACTTGAATCGTTTGTGATTTGTTTTCATAGTCTTCAAGGGTGAAGTTCGCTCCAAGTCCGTCTTGGGGACGTTCTATGGGCGTATCGGAAACAATTCCGAAAACGCGGGCGGACAGCGCCGATTGAGGGGGTTCTTGGGCGAGGGCTTCGGAAACATTGAGGAAATAAACGCTGTTTTGCGAAAGTCCTGACCAAATCATATATCCGATGCCGGCAACAAATAAGAAGAAAGCCGTATAATAAATTGAGCGGGATTTTTTTGCCATGGTGATCCTTTATTGTTTTTGTAACGCTTAAAAAGCAGATTAAGTATAAAAGAAAATATTTTTTTAAGCAAGTAGGAATTATTCCTATTTATAAAAAAAATTATACAATAAGCATTGCGTCCCCATAGGAGAAAAAACGGTATTTCGCTTCTATGGCATGCCGGTATGCCTGCATGACATGTTCATAACCCGCAAAAGCCGAAACAAGCATGATCAGGGAGGATTTGGGCAGGTGAAAATTGGTGATCAGCCCGTCGACAATATGAAATTCTTTGCCAGGATAAAGAAAAATATCGGTATGTCCGAAACAGCCGTGGGAGGGGAACAAGCTGTTTTCATTCAATTCTTCGGAATTGCTGCAGAAAAAAGCATTGTTTTGTCCAAGTTTCGCTTCGGAAAAAGCTTGCGCCATACCTTCAAGACTGCGGGTGCTGGTTGTGCCGACAGCAATGACGGGACATCCTTTCTTTTTGGCGTTGTTTATTGCTTGGGCTGTTTCTGCTGAAATTTCAACATATTCGGAATGCATGACATGTTCCCGAATATCGTCGGCCCGCACGGGGCTGAATGTTCCGTAGCCTACATGAAGCGTCAATTCCTGCCATGAACAGCCTTTTTTCAAAAGGTCCCGGCGTATTTCTTCCGTAAAATGCAGACCTGCTGTCGGAGCCGCCACGGAGCCGATGTTTTTTTCTTTGGCATAAACGGTCTGATAGCGTGTGAAATCTTCCTGCTCCGAACCGTGTTCCCTTTTGATATAGGGAGGCAAAGGCAGGTCTCCGTATTTTTTCAGCAGGGGAACAAGGCTGTCTTTATACGTGATGCTGACAATATGTTTGCCAAAATCCCGTTTTTCAAGAGCGGTGAGTTCCATTTCGGGAAAGTCCAAGGTTTCGCCTGGTTTCACACGTTTTGCACCTTTGAGCAAAACTTCTGTCCGGGCAATGCGGTATTCGCCGTTTTTTCTGGCTTTTCTGTCGATAAGCGGGGCTGGTTCGAGAAAGAGCAGTTCAATTTTGCTGCCGCTTTTTCTGTGTCCTTGCAGGCGTGCGGGGATCACTTTGGAATTGTTGGCAATGATGAGGGCGTTGTCAGGAAGCAACTGAACAATGTCTTTAAACGTGTGATCCGCGTATTTTCCTGTTTTTCTTTCCAAAAAAAGAAGGCGGGAATTTTGTCTTTCAGAAGCGGGACATTGGGCGATACGTTCTTCGGGAAGAACATAATCATAACTGTTTAAAAGAAAAAGGTTTTTATCGTTCATAACTATCAAAAGAAATTGTTTTTAATAAGAAAAAAGAGCACGGGGACAAGCAGGGAGGGCAGAAGATTGAGGGTTTTGCAATCCTTGATTTGCAAAATGCTTAAGCCCGATGCCGCAATTAAAATACCGCCGATAAGGGAAAGTTCATTTAAAAGAGCGCCCTGTAAAAAACCGGATAAACTTATCGCACCCACATACAAAGAGCCTTGCCAAAGAAAAAGCACCGCGGCGGCAAGCATGATTCCGTAGCCGTAAGCGGAGGCGAGAACGATGGACGTGATGAAATC
>DONZ01000241.1 GCA_003512875.1 Desulfovibrio sp.
GTCATTGCTGACATTCAGCAAAACATGGGCGGAATTTCCCTGCAAACGCTTCCACGTAAGCTCCGGAAAAATCGCTTCATAACAAATAAGAGGCAAAACAGAAACGGTTTTATCCTGAAAACGAAAATCGATAATACCTTTTTCATTTTTTCCCGAAGTATATGCGCCGCCATATTGTGCGAGTATCTCCTCAAAATAAGACAGAAAAGGCAAAGACGGCACATATTCGCCAAAAGGCACCAAATGCTCTTTTGCATAACGGGCGAGGCTTTTGCCGTTCTGTATGAGTTCCATGCTGTTATAATAGTTCCCGCCGTCAAAATACGGAATACCCAAAAGAAGCGTCTTATCGCCGCTCCAGTCAAGCAATTCCCGATATAATTCCTTATGATGATAAGATGTTATGGGAAAGGCGGTTTCCGGATAAACAAGAATGCTCTTGCCGTTCAGAGTTGACTGGGCTTCCTCGGAAAGCCGTATGAATTTCTTCATGCAATCTTCCTGAAACAAAGGGGACCACTTGATGTTTTGCGAGATATTGCCTTGAATGACGGAAAAATAAACCATGTCCCTATCGGTCCATTTATACGCCTTATGCACCGCCTGCCCTTGGACAGAGGGAAATTCATGCACGGCACGGTAAGGAATATCAAGCTTTTTCCGCATGACTTTCACCGTACTTTGGTATTCCATGGGCACGGCATTCTGCAAAACCGCAGCTCCGTAAAAATAAAGCGAAAACAAAACGATAACGCCCGAAAACTGACCTATTCCCCTTACGGAACGCAAAACAGAACCGCGCTTAGCCTGTCGGCGCATAAGCGCGAGCTCCGCAAAACAAAATGCGGACACAGCAAAAATTCCGGACAAAACATAGGAACCGAAAATATTTGCGCCTTGTATCATCACCGGAAGCGGCGCAAAGGCGGAAGAAAGCGTGAACCAAGAAAAACCGGTTAAAAACCAGCCTCGGAACAATTCGCAAAAATACCAGAACAAACCTAATCCGCACACTTTGCACAAGGGCGGAAAATGCCTGACCTTCCTGGCATAAAAAGCGACAGCCGTTCCGTATAAGCCAAAATAAAAGCCGAGCAGCAAAGGAAAAAAAACAGCCAAAACATACGGAACAGCCCCGTAAATATTGGCTGTCACCGCAATCCAATAAAAGGCGCTTCCATAACCGATCATGCCTGTGACAAGGCTTTCCCGCAAATAATTTTTACTGGTGTGCGCAAGCAGATACAGGCTGAAAGGATAAAGAAGCACTAAAAAAGGAACGGTCTGAAACGGGTTCGCATATCCAAAAAAAATCCCCAAACCGCCCAACATGATCAATATATGTTTTTGCAACAGGTATTTTCGTATCATAACATCCTCGCAAGAGGAACATTCTTTCACAGCCTTAAGAAGTTTGCAAGAAAATTCATAAACAAAATCACCGATAAGAAAATATTTTTTTTTAGCCTGCTTAACTTGACCCAAAGAAAACATCATACTAAACTTATTCCAATTATGGATTTTTTCGGCTAGGAGGACACTATGGAAAATGCACCCATATTGCCTATACGTGCGGAACTTGCCGTTACGGACCTCATTCCTTTCGGATACGACAAAGAGAGAAGTTTTTTCGCCCTCACCCTTGCCCGTCCGCAATGGGCGGAATGGAAACCGGGACAATTCATCATGCTCCGTCCAAATTCATGGAACTGCGAGCTCACTTGGGCGAGACCCTTTTCCATTTGCCGTGTCACTCCCCAATCGCTTGTGCTTTTTTTCCAAGTAGCAGGACGCGGAACAAAAGAAATCGCAAAACTCAAGCCAAAAGACACAGTGACTGTCTGGGGACCTCTTGGCACGCACTTCGCCTTTGAAAACAAACCGACGCTGCTGCTTGCCGGCGGAATAGGCATTGCGCCTTTTGCGGGTTATGTGGAACAGCACCCCGTGCAAAATCAATTATCCATGTTTTTCAGCCACCGGCTTCCCGAACAGTATTATCCTGTGGAAAGCCTGACCCGCCATATCGAAGTTGAAACCCGCTATGAGCAAAAACAAGAAGATTTAACAGGAACAATTCAAACGATCCGCCAAAAAATGGAAGAAACGGCAAAAAAAAACGGCTTGGTTTTAGCCTGCGGCCCCATGCCTTTTTTGAAAACCGTTTGGAAAAACGCTCTTGAACTGAATGTTTCCGCACAGCTGTCCCTTGAACAGCGCATGGCTTGCGGTATCGGAGCCTGTCTTGGCTGTGTTTCCGTAACTTCCGCCCTCTATCCTGACAAGGAAAAAGCCGGACTGCCGGTGCAAACCTGTACAAAAGGCCCTGTTTTTTGGGCGCACGAACTTAATTTAGACGCACAATAACCAAGTCCGGCGCAAACAAAGATTTATCATAAGGTTCGACACAATGATCAATATGCATACAACCCTGCGGGCAAAGAACGGCTCCGCTTTGGAATTGAAAACCCCTGTCATGAGCGCTTCCGGAACATTCGGCTATGGAACGGAATTCATGCCCTACGGCGACATCAGCAAATTAGGGGCCATCATCGTAAAAGGGCTCTCGCTCAAACCCCGCGCAGGCAACCCTTTGCCCCGCATCGCCGAAACCCCCTGCGGCATGCTCAATGCCGTCGGACTGCAAAACGACGGGGTGGAAGCTTTCATCAGCCAAAAACTTCCTCTCCTGCCGGCAAGCGAAGTTCCCATTATCGCCAACATTTACGCCACAAGCGCCGAGGACTTCGCCGAACTTGCCAATGTGTTATCCCATGAAGAAAAAGTATCCGCCCTCGAAGTCAACATTTCCTGCCCCAATGTCAAAGCGGGGGGCGTTCTTTTCGGACAAAACCCGCTTATGGCGGGTTCCATCGTGCAAGCGGTCAAAAAAAATGCGGGCAGTCTGCCTGTGGTTGTCAAATTGTCCCCCAATGTCACCAATATTGCAGAAATGGCGAAAGCCATTGAAGAAGCCGGCGCGGACATGATTTCCTGTATCAACACCATTACGGGTATGGCTGTCGATATCCGCTCCCGCAAGCCCCTGCTCGCGAATATCGTAGGCGGACTTTCCGGACCGGCTGTCAAGCCTGTTGCGCTCCGCTGCGTTTGGCAAGTCGCACAGACCGTAAGCATTCCCGTTATCGGCATCGGCGGAATCGCAAGTGCGAAAGATGTTTTGGAATTTATCCTCGTCGGAGCGAGCGCGGTGGAAATCGGCACCGCCTCTTTTACCGACCCTGCGGCAATTTTTAAAATCATCCAGGACTTGCCCGGACTTTGCGAAGAATTAGGTATCAAAAACCTTGAACAATACAGAAATTCCCTCATCACAGGATAAATATGCGTTATTCACTTCTGACCAATATTGCGACGCTCGGTCTTGTCGGACGTATCAAAAAAGCCCCGGGAACGGCAGGTTCCTTTCTTGCGGTCTTATGCGCCCCGCTTTGTTTTTTACCTTTTTCACTGCCCATACGCCTGCTGATTTTGTCCGTCCTTTTTCTTATCGGCATAAAAGCGAGCGAACAAGCGGAAAAAGAACTTAAAGAAAAAGACCCTTCCAGCGTCATTATTGACGAAGTCGTGGGACAGTGGCTTACGCTCCTGCCGGTCAATGCGCTTTCCTATTTCAATTCTCAAACCATCACGCCTCAGGATTGGTTTGTGCTTATGATAGGGTTCTTGTTTTTCCGTATTTTCGATATCGGCAAAATCGGACCGGTAGGGCTTTGCGAACGTAAACTGCAGGGCGGTCTTGGCATCATGGCTGATGATGTCATGGCGGGATTTTTGGCGGCACTTCTGATGTATCCGCTGCAATTTTATGGCAATCTCATTTTTGGTTACTGAAAACACCCCTAACCTTCAACAAAGGAAACGATATGGATTTTTTACCTATTAAACGCGCCTTATTAAGTGTCACAGACAAAAGCGGCTTGAAAGAATTTGCGGAATTTCTGCATTCACGGCAAGTTGAAATTGTTTCCACCGGCGGAACAATGAAATTTTTAAAAGAAGCGGGTCTGCCTGTGACCGCTGTTGAATCCGTCACAAGTTTTCCGGAAATTTTAAACGGCCGCGTCAAAACCTTGCACCCCAAAATCCATGGCGGCATTTTGGCGGATAAGGACAATCCGGAACACATGGAAACCCTGAAAAAACACGAAATAGCCCCTTTTGATCTGGTTTGCGTCAATTTATACGCTTTCGCTTCCGCTTTGCAAAAAAAATTGCCTGTCCGCAACATGGTGGAAGAAATCGATATCGGCGGTCCGTGCCTCATGCGCGCCACGGCAAAAAATTTCCACAGCATGCTTGTTCTGCCTGACCCTAAATATTATCTCCGCGCTATGGAAGAAATTAAAAATCCCGACGGGGTAAGCCTTGCTTTCAGAAAGGAAATGTCCGCCCAAACCTTTAAAATCACTTCCGAATACGATGCAATGATTTCCCTTTATCTTGAAGGAGTCGGCGTATAGCTCTTTTAGAAGGAAATTTGGCAGGGCTGAAGCCTAATGAGCTAAAAGCCCTGCAGCGCCTCATCAACCGCCGTTATGACACGCATACCGGCTATACCCCGGAGCAAGCAAAAGAACTTGCCGCTTTATCGCGCCTTATTGCCCGGCAAATCGGTTTGCTTATCAACAGGCAAGGGAAAGTCGAACTCGCCATTGTCGGCGACGCCCACGGAATTTTAATTCCGACCCTCGCCCGTGAACGCTCCGCCGGACGCCTGCGGGGCATACGCCTTTTGCATACCCACCTTACAGACAGCGCTCTTTCCAATGAAGATTTGATGGATTTGCTTTTCCTGCGTTTGGACAGCATTGGTGCATTAACCGTCGACGAATTCGGTTCCCCCCTGCATTTTCAATCCGCCCATTTGCTCCCCGCCCTTATTTCCGACGAATCGTACATCCATGACGCGGGCAAACCGGACAAAATCCGAAAACAGCTTGAATTTTTCGGCAATACCCAAGAAACAAACACAAATTTACAAGCGGAAGATATTGATTTCATTCTTACGCAAAATCTTTATAACGCCCCCCTTGAAAAGCCCGGAACGCAAACAGGAAGTCCAAGCGTTCCATACCATGTCACGGAGTTTTTCGCATGGGACAAAACCCCTCTTGATTTATCTGCCGAAATTGAAGCCGTTGAAGAAGAATTCGCCCGTCTTATGCGCGGTTCCCATTCCACGGAAAACGCAAAAAATCCCCCTAAATACGATGCAAACGGCTCATTGGGCACTTTTCAGGCAGGCTCGCGTTCCGTGCTTGTTTCCGTAAGCAAAGCCCCTAAGACCATTCAGGAACGCAATCTGGCGGAACTGGCGGAACTTGCCGGAACGGCGGGGCTCAATGTGGCAGGCAGCTTAATCCAGCGTGTCACATCGATAAATCCAAGGCAAATTCTCAGCCAAAACAAACTGGCGGAACTTGAAGTCATAGCCCTGCAAGGACATGCGGGCGTCATTGTTTTTGACGGAGAACTCTCCCCCGCCCAACTGCAAAATTTGGCAGAACTTACGGAACGGAAAGTCTTGGACAGGACACAGCTCATCCTTGATATTTTTGCCCAGCACGCCAAAACAGGAGCGGGAAAACTGCAAGTCGAAATGGCGCAGCTGAAATACACCCAGCCCCGTTTGGTCGGAAAAAACCGCGCCATGGACAGGCTCATGGGCGGAATCGGCGGACGTGGTCCCGGAGAAACAAAGCTCGAAACCGACAGACGCCGTATCAAAGACAGAATTGCCAAAATAAAAATCGAACTCGAAAAACTCAAAAAACAGCGCCAAGCCAACAGGGCGAAGCGCAGGCGTTATGATTTGCCCGCAGCAGCCCTTGTGGGGTATACCAATGCCGGAAAATCAACCCTCTTGAACAAGCTTACAAAAAGTGAAGTCCTTGCCGAGAATAAACTGTTCGCAACCCTCGACCCAACAACACGACGGCTCCGCTTTCCTGAAGAACATGAAATCGTCCTTGCCGATACCGTAGGCTTTATCCGCGATTTGCCCAAAGAGCTTATGGAAGCCTTCCGGGCGACCTTGGAAGAACTCAACGAAGCGGACATGTTAATCCACGTGCTTGACGCTTCCCACCCGGAAATGGAACAACAGCTCGAATCTGTTGAAAAAATTCTGGAAGAATTGGGACTTTCGGATATTCCGCGGATTCTTCTGCTCAACAAATGGGATAATATACCAAAAAATGCCCAAGACCCGCTGCTGGAACGCTTTTCAAACGCGTTTCCCGTTTCTGCGCTTTCCGGTTTCGGCTTGGCGGAAGCGAGCGCATTTATCGAAAAGACACTTTTCAGTAAAAACACGCCGCTTCATGAATGATTTTCAAGTGTTCGCCGTTAAATCGCCTTGCCTGCCATAAAAGCCTCTTTTGATGAAACGGCGGTCCTTTGACCTCTCCTGCCTAACTCCTTCTGTTAAAATTTCCCGCAGCTATCCCGTCCAAGAAATAAAAAAAGCATGGCAATACTGCAAAACAGGTTCACAGCCCTCTTTCGGATTACCCTCTGCCGCCATATTAAATAACAATCCTTTTAAGCAGTCAGATATGGTCCATTTAATTCCGCCACGGCAAAAAAACTATCAAAAATCGTCTTCCATTTCCAAATACCGTATATGAACTTGGGATATTGACCTGCGTCGCACCGCATAGTTCCTCCATAGGCGCAAAAACATACTCTTTATCCCGAAAAACCTGCAAAGTTTTCCGGCACCGAATCTCCGACAAATTCCTGCGGTCTTCCCACCGTTCTTTTCCTTTCTTCTTTAACACGCTTTTTCATTATTCATAAAAACATGCCGCTTTCCCCGGTATCACAGAAGAACAGTCCTGTCTGACAACGGACAGACAAAAAATAACAAATTTGTCATTCATAATTTTTAATAATGAAAAAAATAACAAAATCAATCATATTTTATTGCTTGACAGTGCTTTTATTTAGTGCAATGATAAAAGCGTTGTCACAAAAAATTAGATATAACAAATTTGTTTATTAAGAGAGGAACCCGCTATGAAAGAGAAATTGGTTGTTGCTGTTGTCGGTGCGACAGGCGCTGTCGGACGAGAAATGCTAAGCACGTTATATTCCCGCAATTTTCCTGCCACAACCATAAAAGCTCTTGCTTCTTCCCGCTCTGCCGGAACCAAAGTTCCTTACGGCGATGACGAGCTCGTTGTTGAAGAATTGACAGAAAATTCCTTTGAAGGCGTTGATATTGCTATTTTTTCAGCAGGAGGCGGCACAAGCACGGAATTTGCGCCTCACGCCGTGAAATCCGGCTGCGTTGTTGTGGACAATTCCAGCGCTTGGCGCATGGACGAACGCTGTCCCCTTGTCATTCCGGAAGTCAACGCCCATGCCCTCAAAAAACACAACGGCATTATTGCGAACCCCAACTGCTCCACCATTCAAATGCTTGTCGCCCTCAAACCTATCCACGATGTGAGCCCTATCAAGCGCGTCGTTGTTTCCACCTACCAAGCAGTTAGCGGCACCGGGCAAAAAGGCATACAGGAACTTGAAACCCAAGTCCGCCAGCTCTTCAACGGCATAGAACCGGAAAACACCGTATACCCTCACCGTATCGCTTTCAACTGCCTGCCGCATATCGACGTTTTCCTCGACAACGACTATACCAAAGAAGAAATGAAAATGGTCAACGAAACCAATAAGATTTTTGAAGACCCCAATATCAAAGTCACGGCGACGTGCGTTCGTGTTCCGGTATTTTACAGCCACAGCGAAGCCGTCAACATAGAAACGGAAAAGAAAATCACCGCAAAAGAAGCCCGCGCAATCCTGGCGACAGCCCCCGGAGTGCAGCTTTATGACAATCCGAAAGAAAACATGTATCCGCTGGCGACTGTCGCGGCAGGCGAAGACGCAACATTCGTCGGCCGTATCCGTGAGGACGAATCCATCGCAAACGGTCTGAACATGTGGATAGTTGCGGATAACGTCCGCAAGGGTGCTGCGCTGAACGCGGTACAAATCGCCGAAAAACTTTTGGAAATGGATTTAGTCTGCGTCAAGGACAAAAATCTCTTCATGTAGTCCCTAAAAATCTTGCAAAAAGCCCCCCCCTGCATGCATATGGGGGGGCTTTTGTTATTAAAAACTTGGTTCATGAATTTTTTCGCATAATATTTTTCTTTTGCACAAAATTTGCATATATAGTATAAACTGCATTATTCACAGTGAGGCTCTTATGAAAAAATTAAAAGCATTGCCCGGCAAAAGTTTGGAAAACATGGCGATCATCAAACAAAAAATGCCGGAAAAAAAGCACTTGATCATCGGTATCTGCCTTTGTTTCCTGCTTGCTTTCCTTCTTTTTTTATTGAGCCAAAAAGTCGTCAGCGAAAAGGCGGAACTCACCAGGCGGGGAGAGGCAATTTATTCCCCTGTTGAGGGCATAATTTATGAAGTTCTTATTCCAAAAGGAAAAACTGTCCGCAAAGGAGACGCCCTTATCCGCTTCGACCCTGCCTATATCCGCTCCAAAGTTTCGGAAATCCGCGGATATTTGCAGTTATTCAAAGAAAACCGGCATAATTCCGGAACACTCAAACAAATATTCAAACCTCTTTTGAATGATGTGTTTGCGGGAATTACCCAAGAAGTTCTCTCGCTGTCCGAAACGGAAAAGAAAAAACTGGCGGAATTGCAGCAAATCACACGGGAACACACCAAAGCCCAAGTCGCCATGCGGAGCCCTTCCTCTTTTGTCGACGGCAAGCCCGATGCCGCACTCGTGCAAAAAGAACAGGAACTGCAAAAAAAATATGAAGAAGCGGAACAGGCTTTTCACGAAGCCAGTACCGCCCGCGCCTTGGCTGATAAGAAATACCGCGATTTAACCAATTCCCTGGGAGAACCCAACAGTATCTTATACCGTTATTTGGAAGAAGAATACAATAAAACCCTCGCCTTGCAAAAAAACGAATATATTTACGCGCCTTTCAATGCCGTTGTCGGCATAACCTACGTAAAGGCAGGGTCGATAGTGCAGCGGAATGAAATACTTATGGATATTCATCCGGAAAATGCAGAAGAATGGTGGGTGCTTGCGGAATTTTCCAAAAATGACGCAAAAAAACTCAAGGAACGGGATATCTGCACCGTCCTCACCGAAGACGGCGAAAAACTCGAAGCCCGCATTTTCAAGATTGAAGAAAAACAAGAAAAAAGCCTTGTCAAACTTTATATCATAAACCCGCCTGAAAACCTGAAAGCCTCTGAATTTGTCACCGTAAAAAGCAAATAAAACTTGACTGTCCAGGTGTTCTTAGCTATTTTTTCAAAAATTTTTCATACTTAGGGACAATATGGTCTTTTCTTCCTTACCGTTTCTCTTTTTAATTTTTCCATTTTTTTTAGCTGCGCTTTTATGCGGCTCATTTTTTAAAAATGCGGCGTTCAGAAACTGTTCGGTCCTCATCATCAGCTTATTTTTTTATATTTGGGAAGAATCAACCAATACGCTGATACTCATAGCAATTTGTCTGATCAACTATTACGGCGCATCATACCTTGCCAATGAAAAACACGGCAAAAAAATTTTCATAGCGCTCATTGCTCTCAATCTTCTTCTGCTGTTCATTTTTAAATACAGCCTTTGGTGCCTGTCTTTCGTGACAGACAGATTTATCGATAAAAATATCATGCTCCTTGGTATCAGCTTTTTTATTTTCCATGCAATAAGCTATCTCGCCGACGTCCATACAAAAAAAATCCAAGCCTCAAAAAACCTGCTCGATTTTTCAACGTACTTTTGTATGTTTCCCCATTTGGTGGCGGGTCCCATTGTGCGTTATGCGCAAATCAAAGACGATATTCGCGCTTACCGAGCTTCCAAAGAACTTTTTTCCTTCGGCATGTATAGGTTTTTATTGGGACTGAACAAAAAAATCATTATTGCGAACTCTGTTTCCATACTTGCCGACTTCACCTTTTCCGCCACTTCGCCAAAAGTTTTCTCTTTTATGGATGCCTGGACCGGCATTATCGCCTACGGACTGCAAATTTATTTTGACTTTTCTGCCTATTCCGATATGGCTGTCGGACTTGCCGCCATGGCGGGTTTCCGTTTTGAAGAAAACTTCAACCGTCCCTACATCAGCACGTCCGTTCGGGAATTTTGGCGGCGCTGGCATATTTCCCTTTCCACGTGGCTGAGAGATTACCTCTATATTCCCCTGGGCGGAAGCAAATCCGCACATGCCTATATCACCTATCGCAATCTTTTCCTCGTTTTTCTCCTTTGCGGAATTTGGCACGGAGCGAATACGACTTTCGTTGTTTGGGGATTATGGCACGGTATTTTCATTTGCCTGGAAAGGCTGTGGCTCGAAAAGAAACTTAACGCACTGCCCGTGTTTTTCCGGCATGCTTATCTGATCCTGATCATTCTGCTCGGCTGGGTATTTTTTAAAGCGGAAAATTTGCCCTATGCCCTCGAATACTTTTCCGCACTTTTTAATTTCACCTCTTTTTCCTTTTCATTCGCCTCCGAAACATTTCCCTTGATTATGCTGGCAATCGGAACAGTCATCTGCTTTTTGCCCCAAAAATACATTGTCGTTCCAACTTCGCACGCTCCTGCGAATTTTAAGCTCCGCCATTTGATTTTTCAATTCCTTCTCGGCTGCTTCGCCATATCGCTTTTGCTTTCATCAAGCAGAAATCCTTTTATTTATTTTAATTTTTAGGAAATGCCCATGGATAAGAAATTCCTTTTCTCATGCTTGATTTGTGTCTTCATTTTCGCTTTTTCCACGGCTTTTTATTTCAATGATGAAACAATCATAAAAAGCGAAAACAGAATGGTCACGGCGTTCCCGAAACTTCCGGAAAAGCTTTCCACATCGAAAATAAAATATTTTTTCACGCAGCTTTCTCAATTTTATAATGACAACTTTCCGAACAGGGAAAAAATAATCCTGACCCTGACAACACTGGTCCCGTCCGTAAAAACAGAAAACCTTTCCATTGACACGGTCATAAGCGGCAAAGAAGACTGGCTGTTTTTGGGAAACAACTATAACAACACCATTGATAAGCTTACCGGCAAATTATATTATCATGACAGTGACAATAGAAAATACGACGTGAAAAAACGATATGACTTTTACAAAAACATCGCAGAAAAGGTTTTAGCGCACAGCAAGGAAGTTTTTTTCCTGATAGCCCCCGACAAAAGCACTGTTTATCCTGAATTTCTGCCGGAAACGATTATTCCCGCCCCAAAACCGTTTCATGAATTTCTCACGCAAAAAATGCAGCGGGAAAATCTGAACGTGTATTATCCCCGTCAAGATTTATTGCAAAACAAAGAAAAAGCGCTGCTTTATTATGTGACGGATTCGCATTGGAACAATTACGGCGCATTCATCGCCTTCATACGTTTGATTTCCCGGCTCGACCCGGCTTTTCCCGAAATGATAAAAGAAGAAGATTTCCGTTTCAAACCGCTGAAAAGCACTGCCGGTGATTTAATCAGCCTTGGGAATTTCCTTTTTAAGGATAAAGACTATAAGGATACATTCCAGGTGTCGTATAAAAACATGCCGGTGGAAACGCCAAAAGCGGAACAAACGGAAAACAAACAAAACGGATTGATACAAACGGTCAATCCTGAAGCCTTGATAAACAAAACCGTCTGGATTATCGGCGATTCTTTCTCCACGGCTTTACGTCCGTATTTTTCATTTTTCTTTAAAAATGTTTATTTTATCCACAAAGATACGTTCAATGCTTCCCCTGCAGGTTTTACGGATATTCAAGCCGACTTCGCCGTGTACGAATGTGTTGAACGCTCATTTTAAAACTTTTGGATAAAATGAATACTGCCGAACCAATATTCGGCGGCAGTATTCATTACGCGTAAAAACGCCGTGAAAATCATTCTTCTGTTTGTTTATGGTACTTGATTGTCAACTCCTCATTTTTCAAAACCAATTCGTCATCGGAAAGTTTTTCAATAACGTAACTGTCGCTGAAATCAATGGTCACGCCATTACCCAAGCTTTTTCCTGAAAGAATGAGGGTATCGCCTTTTTGCTCCCATTTTTCATAAAGCAGCGTAGCGCTGTTGACAGAACGTGCTTTACCGCCTTTCTCCAAACACACGCCCTGCACCTGCCCTTCCATTCCGGGAATCGGTTCGACCCATTTTCCCTCAAGACTCTTTCCCGCACAGGCGGTCAGCATAAAACCCAATACAGCCGCAGCCGCAGCTTTGCATACGGAACGTTTTGTTTTCATAATCCATTTTCCTTTTTTTAATAAACTCTGTTTATAACAGATACATTAATCAGCGCCGAAAATCCACAAAAAACATATCCGCATTCCATAAAATTCTCTCCGCTGCGCAAAAAAATTTCCGCAGACAAGTTTTACTTGAAAGCAAAATTTATTTTGCTATACTCATTCCACATTATTTAAATTTTGACAACTAAATCATCAGATGAGGCAGGCATGGCTTTAAAAGAATTATCAAAGGCGTACGAACCGCAGGAAGTCGAAGAATATTGGCGTGAATATTGGGACAAACATCAATGTTTCACTCCCGACATGAACAGCAAGGCTGAACCCTATTCCATTGTCATCCCTCCCCCGAACGTCACGGGAGCACTGCATATCGGGCATGCTTTCAACCAGACATTGCAGGATATCCTCGCCCGTCATGCACGCCAGAAGGGTAAAAAGGTTCTTTGGATCGTAGGCACTGACCATGCAGGCATTTCCACCCAAAACGTCGTGGAGCGAAAACTGCTGAAAGAAGGCGTTTCCCGTCACGATTTGGGGCGTGAAAAATTTCTTGAAAAAGTTTGGGCTTGGAAAGAGGAATACGGCGGAAAAATCCTCAAACAAATCCGCCATCTTGGTTCTTCCGTAGACTGGACGCGGGAACGCTTCACCATGGACGAGGATCTCGCCAAAGCCGTCCGCAAGGTTTTTGTCCGGCTTTATGATGAAGGACTTATTTATAAAGGAAAATACATTGTCAACTGGTGCCCCCGCTGCCATACGGCTTTGGCTGATGACGAAGTTGAACACACACCCCAAAAAGGCGCGTTGTGGCATGTGAAATATATGCTTGAGGACGGTTCCGGCTCCATTGTCATCGCCACATCCCGTCCTGAAACCATACTCGGAGACTCCGCCGTTTGCGTGCACCCTGACGATGAACGCTACCAACATCTTATCGGCAAAAAAGTCATTGTGCCCATTGCGAACCGCGCCGTGCCCATTATTGCCGACCGTTATGTCGACAAGGAATTCGGGACGGGAGCGTTGAAAGTCACGCCTTGCCACGACCCCAACGACTGGAACTTGGGACACACGCACCGCATTGACTTTATCCAAGTCATAGACGACAACGGAAATATGAACGAGGAAGCCGGCGTTTACAAAGGGCTCAGCCGTGAAGAATGCCGCGAACGCATCGTCAAGGATATCGAAGCCCTCGGACAGCTTGTCAAAATCGAGGAACTGGACCACAGCGTCGGCACCTGCTACCGATGCAAAACCGTTATCGAACCCTATGTTTCCGTGCAGTGGTTCGTGGCGACGACGAAACTCGCCCCCAAAGCAAGAGCCGCCGTACCCGCCGAAATTGAAATTCTGCCGGAAACATGGACAAAAACCTATTATAACTGGCTCGACAATATCCGTGACTGGTGCATAAGCCGCCAGCTTTGGTGGGGACACCGCATTCCCGCATGGACGTGCCAAGACTGCGGAGAACTTATCGTTTCCGAACAAGACCCTGCCGTCTGCCCGAAATGCGGCAAAAGCCGTTTGGAACAAGACCCCGATGTGCTGGACACATGGTTTTCTTCCGCTCTTTGGCCCTTTTCCACCATGGGCTGGCCCAACAACACGGAGGAATTGAAAACATTCTATCCGTTGAACGTACTTGTAACAGCCTTTGACATCTTATTTTTCTGGGTCGCCCGCATGATTATGATGGGTCAGCACTTCATGGGCGAAGTTCCTTTCAGGCAAGTTTATATCCATGCCCTCGTGCGTGACGCCCAAGGCAGAAAAATGTCCAAATCCTTAGGCAACGGCATTGACCCGCTGGATATGATCAATAAATACGGGGCGGACGCTCTGCGTTTCACGATGGCGTCCTTAGCAGCCATGGGTCGTGATATCCGCCTTTCGGAAGAACGTATCGAAGGATACCGCAACTTTGTGAACAAGGTTTGGAATGCCGCCCGCTTCGCCCTTTTGAATTTAGAGGGAAACAAACCCGAACCGCTTGCGTTGGAAAAGGTTTCAGCCCTGCACCATGTATGGATTTTGCACCGCTTGGAAGAAGTGAAAGCCGAAAGCGAAACGGCAATCAACGCATACCGTTTCAACGACTTGGCACAATGTTTGTACAAATTCGTCTGGAATGAATTTTGCGACTGGTATCTCGAACTTGTCAAAGGCGATTTCAAGGGAACGGCGGAACAAAAAAAGGAAGCCTCCTTTGTGCTGTACACCGTCCTTTCCGAAACCCTTATCCTGCTGCACCCCATCATGCCTTTTGTGACCAGCGAAATTTGGCAGGCTTTGCCCGGCAATGCGGACGGCAACCTTGCCGAAATGCTCCGTCCCGAAATGCGTCCGGAATGCCTGAAAGAAAAAGAAGCGAACGCAATGCTCTATATTCAGGAAGTCATTGTCGCCATCCGCGCCATGAAGAGCGAACTCGGCATTGCGCCTTCCATGAAACTGAACGCGCTGATAAAGCCTCTTAACGATGAACAAGCGGAACTTCTGGAACATGCAAAAGCATGGCTCATGTTCCTTGCCCGCCTTGAAGATTTTGAAATTTCAAAAACAGCGGCGGTGCCAAAAGCAAGCGCAAGCAATATTATTCAAGGCACTGAAATCACAATCCTTTTAGAGGGTGTTTTAGACTTCAAAGCGGAACTTGCCCGCCTTGAAAAAGAGCTTGTGAAGCTTGAAAAGGAATTGGCAGGCATTGAAACCCGCCTTTCCAACGCGAACTTCGTAGCCAACGCCCCGGAAACCGTTGTTGCAAAGGATAAGGAAAGAGCAACGGATTTAACCGATAAAAAAGCGAAACTGCTTGCACTGCAAAAGCGTTTCCAAGAAGCCTTAGCATAAAAAGGGTTTTTCGCCCTTTTATCCTTCTTTTATCTGTGAGGAAGCCATGAATTTTACTTTTAATAATCCTGTGAATATCCTTTTCGGCAGCGGAAAAATCAATCTTGTGGGCGAAGAATGTAAAAAATTCGGCAAAAACGCCCTCATCGTCACCGGCGCGAACAGCACCAAAAAAAGCGGGCTTTTGCAAAAAGTGCAGAACCTCTTGGCAAAAGAAAACATCACCAGTTTTGTTGCGGACAATATTCCCCAAAACCCGACGACAGACGCCGTCATGCTCGCCGCGAAACTCGCCCGGGAAAACAACTGCGACATGGTCATCGGCTTAGGGGGAGGCTCTTCCCTTGACGCCGCGAAAGCCATTGCGTTCATGGCTAAGCACGAGGGGCACGTCAGCGAATACATTTTGGCAAAACGCACCACGAACGGCGCGTGCCTGCCCGTTATCGCCGTTCCGACCACCTGCGGCACCGGCTCCGAAGCCGATTGTTTTGCGGTTCTCAATGATACCGCCACCAACGACAAACGCACACTGCGGCAGATGATAACCCTGCCCCAAGTTTCCATTGTCGACCCCGACCTCATGCGTTCCATGCCCGAAAGCGTTCTGCGTTCTGTCATGTTCGACGCGTTCTGCCATAATCTTGAAGGCTATATCTCACGCCATGCGAGCCCTGTTTCTGAAATGTTCTCCCTAAAAGGCGTTGAACTTTTTGCCGAAAACATGCCAAAACTGTTAAATGATTTGAATGATAAAGCGGCATGGGACGCAATATGCCTCGCCAGCACCTTCGGCGGATTTTCTTTGCAAAGCGCAGGCTGTATCGCCGTGCACGGAATCGAACACCCTGTGAGCGGACTGCGCAACGTCATCCACGGCAAGGGTCTCGCCGCCGTCATCATTCCCGTGCTTGAGCAAACCATAGCCTGTTGCCCGAAACGTTTTGCCGTGCTTTCAAAAATCCTCGGCGGAAACAATGAAAACGATTTTCTCGATCAAGTGGAAAAAATCAGGAATATGCTGGGACTGAACGACAGACTTCAGGATCTGGGCGTGCTGGAACATGATTTGCCATGGCTTGCCAAGAACGCCTTGGAAGTTTCCAAAACCCTCCTTTCCAATCATCCGCTTTCTTATACGGAACAAGAAATTTTGGCTATGTATAAAAAAGCGTTCTGACATGCTCATAAAAAGCGGCTGTAAAATCAATCTCGGTTTGAAAATATCGGATAAAAGAGAAGACGGTTATCATAATCTCGAAACCGTCTTCTATCCCTTGTCCATGCCCTTTGATGAAATCCATCTTGAAAAAACAAAAGAAACGGGCATGAAACTTTCCTGTAACATTCCCGGTATCGACCCTGAAAACAATACGCTTACCAAAGCCTACGACCTTTACAACCAATATCACGCCCTTGATTTCGGACTTGATATCCGGCTGATAAAAGGCGTGCCCCACGGCGCAGGGCTTGGGGGAGGCTCCGCCAATGGCGCGGAACTCCTGAAATATTTGCAGAAAGAAACCGGCAATGCCTTGCCTTTTCAAACACTTCTTGAAATCGCCGCCAAAATCGGCGCG
>DONZ01000101.1 GCA_003512875.1 Desulfovibrio sp.
TATTAACCATAATCTCAAAAAAGATAATGGTCAAGAGCCTATTTTTTATTTCAAACAATATCAAATAAATACAGCAAAAAATAAAATTCAGCCTCCACCAAGACAGAATTTCAGAAAGCCCCGTAAGACTTCAAAAAACTTGTGGGGCTTAGTTTTTAATATTCGCTATGTTCTCATGTTATAATCACTAAAGCATTTCCGATTGACATCAAGAATTATATTTTCCTTTTGCCCCCTTTCAAAACGTTTTAACTTTTATAACAAAATATTCTGAATAGTATCAGGAAATGCACTAGATGTAATTACAAAATTTTATTGTTTTTTATAATAATAGCTAAAATTTTCCTATAATTTTACAAAATTTACTTATTCATCCCCCTTTTTAAAGCAAAACAAAAAATATTCATTGACACCGGTTATTATCTTGGATTAAATTTTTATGCGCTGATAACATATGATAATTATGTATAAACGAAGCAAAAAAGTCTAATTATGAGGAATCCTCCTATTGTTAGGCAAGAGCACAGGTCCTGCAAAAGGGAGATTTTTATGAACAAGAAAAAAGAAGCGGTGGTTTTAGGATTTGCTTTATTTGCCATGTTCTTTGGAGCGGGCAATCTCATTTTCCCTCCCTCTTTGGGAATTGCCATGGGAAAGGACTGGTTTTTAGCCGGAATAGGATTTTTATTAACAGGCGTGGGACTTCCCTTATTCGGCGTTTTGGCTTTTACAAAAGTCGGGCGGCTTGAGAATTTTTCCATAAAAATATCTTCTCGGTTTAACACGCTTTATTGTACGGCACTTATCCTTGTCATCGGGCCTTTATTTGCCATACCGAGAACCGGCTCAACCACATTTGAGATGGGGGTTCTTCCGTTATTTCCGAATACAGACCCATTTTTATTGTCAGCAATTTCTTCTGTTTTATTTTTTGGGGCAACCTATCTGATTGTTATTAAAGAATCAAAACTGACTGATATTATAGGGAAATTTATTACACCTGTTCTTCTTATTATTTTGGCTGCCATAGCATTTTTCGGCATTACGGGTGACATTGGAACTGCTGTTGATAAACACGTTACGGGCGTTTTTACCCAGGGTTTTGTCAATGGTTATCAGACAATGGATGCCCTTGCCTCTGTTTTGTTCGGGGTAATCATTATTAAAGGTCTTGAAGGGAAAGGGATAACAGAAGAAAAAGAACAGCGATATTTTCTTACAGGTGCAGCGTTTATTGCTGCAGCGGGACTTGGACTTATTTATTTCAGTCTGATGTTTTTAGGCTCTAAAATAAGCGGAGCGGGAACATTTGAAACAACAAGTTCTGCCCTCTATCTTGCAGAAGTAACCCTTGGATCAGCGGGGAAAATACTTTTTGGTATTTGTGTTGCCGCTGCATGCTTTACAACAGCTGTCGGGCTTGTTGCCATATCCTCTGCCTGGTTTTCAAGACTTACACGTATCAGATATAACGTGTGGGCTGTCATTATATGTGTATTTTCTGGTCTAATGGCACTGGGAGGGGTTGATTTTATCATAAAACTTTCTATCCCTGTTTTATGTATCTTATATCCCGTAACAATCATTCTTATTCTTTTAAATATTTTTGGAGTAAAAAATATTTTGGTTTACAGAGTTGCAACATATACAACTCTTATTGCGATTACTTTTGAAGTAGGGGCTCAGACATTCGGTCTTACGGGAATTTCTGAATTTCTAAAAATAATTCCTTTGGCCGATGTCGGTTTCATATGGATTATGCCATGTATTTTAGGGATGATAATCGCTTATGTTATTACACAAATAAGAAATGGCGCAAAACAAAAAACAGAGAAATAGGTTATAAAAATCCAAAACGGGATTGGTCAAGGGGGATTTCACCCAAAAGATGAAAGGCCCCGACAAACTGGAATTTGCTGAACATATTTTACCTCGACGATTATTCCATCTATACCGCTTTTTCTGATTTATGAAGCGTTCTTAATGCTTTCTTAATAATATATCCCGTTTCTTGTGTATTGCTTTCTTCTTTCCACCTTCCGCAGAGATTTCTGACAAATTCCGGCTGTGTTTTGCTTGCATCATTTAACCAGTTTGCGACACTATCCCGAACATACTTTGATTTGTCTGATTTTAAAGGTTCTAAAATTGATAAGGCCAGTTCAGGAGCTTTTTTTAATACCTCAATATGTTTGCACCAGACACCTCTGGGGCGTGTAATCTCGCTTGCAAAACGCCGGATGTATTCATTCTCATCCAATGCCCATTTTGATAATATACCGATACCTTCCTGCAAATTAGAAATGACAGAGGGGCGCAAAGCCGCCCATGCTTCCTCCCTAACATTAAAATGACTGTCTTTTGCAAAAATTTCTATTTCCTTAAGCTTTTGGCTAAAGCTTAAGGAATTGTTCTTTCCTGCCATAAAGCATCCCCAGCTGCGAACCAAATCGGAGGCATGGTTTACGATTATATTGAAACATTTCTTGTCACAATGTTTGTCGGCTTGTAAAAAAAGCCCTTCTCCAATCGCTTCGCTTACGGTATTAGATGTCTGTTTTTTCAGTTGATCGATATGTTCTAAAATAGGCTGTAAATACGCTTCTCTCTTATTTTGCAATAATACAATGGAAAGTAATTTGCGTCTGTCAATCGCAAACCATTCTACAATATTTGCAGTTTCTATCTCCCCGTGATTCAGCTTTTCCAAAATTTCTGGCGGGATATCCTTTGTTGTTCTGGCACCTTTTCGCTTTACGTCTTTCATACGCTGATCCCTCAAACTCGTATTTAATGCTGTTCCCAAAGATACGCGCACCTAACTTCTGTAAAATAATTACTTTTATAATTCACTTGCAGCAGTGACTGTTAAATTCTTTGCAAAACATTTAATATTTTTATTTCATAGTTATTTGTTTCCTAATATTTCAGACAGTTATTTTCAATACCCATATGAAATACCGGTCAAGAGCATAAAATTCATATCCAAAATTATATACAATTTATATAGAACGCCGCAGTTCAAAAAAGAAAGCAAAGGCTTTGGCAATACACTACGTTAATTATTCGCCCGATCAAAAAATCATGCCCATTTTTTATCGCTTTGTTTAATCTTTTTTAAAACTCCCTGCCAAAAATGACCTGTCAGGAATGATTGAGGGGCTTTATCAATCATCTCCGCCAGCACGTCGGAAGAAACCGTAAAACTCAATTCGTCCGTTTTCATGAAAGGACGGCAGGAAATATCCGTGCAGCCAATCACGGCACGCCGCAAACCTTTACGCTGATAGGTCCGCGGCCATGCAAATATTCCGCTGCAGCCAGCCCCAAAGGGCATAGCAACCGCATTGTGATCATTGAGGGCAAAATAGGCAAGGTGACAAAGTCCTGTTAATCGTTCAGCTCTGGCAAAAAATGTCACAACTTCAGGCTTCTCTTCACCCTGAAAGAGAGAGAGCGGCTTGACCACACAATAAGAACCAGACGCTTTTTGAAACTCCATTTCCTCAAATAAACGGTATATGGAAGCAGGCTCGGGCATATAGTGCTCCCCTCCCCTGCCGGGAAGCCCGGTGGTCACAAAATGAGCGATTTTTTCTTTATTTTCTTCAGAAAATCCCAAATAAAGCCAGCCGCCCATGCAGGCAGGCGTATCAGCGGAAAAAAAAGCAGGCACGTTTTGCGCACGGCTTTTGCGCATGACATTGATAATACACTCATGTTTCCCTTGAGCGACCGTAACCGCTTCAGCGGGCTGAACATCCGTATAATAAATTCCAAGGGGCATTTCCATATTCCCCAGCAAATGCAGCAGCCGTTCCAAACCTTCCGAAGACCAAAGCATACCGTTCCTCCCGTAATATGAAATAATATCCATTAAATACCGAAATTCGGATGATGTCCAGTTTTTCCCGCAATTTTATTAAATTCCGCAATGTTTCCATTTTATTATTCATTATTTTTTTGCTGTTGAAATTTATAAAAATCAATTGGAATGATATGAATTTACCAGTTTTTATTGATGATGGCAAAGCATAACGAAAAATTTGGCAAAGCAGGCTGTTATGAATAAAAAGAGAAATAAGAAGATAAATAAAAAACCGCCAAACTTATGGGCAATCAGGGCGTTCTTCGCCACCTAATCCCATAAGCAATTAATTTTAAAAACGAAAAAAAGCGTAACACCAATAAAAATCAGAGCGTTTAATTAGTACCGAATAATACGAACCAACAGCCAAAATCTGTTTTTATTGTGAAAATAATCCTTAAATTAATATACCGATAGGGCAAAAAAACGCGTCCGTTTGGAAAAAAGCAAGGCTCCCATTCCCGCCATAAAAATAATACGCTCCCTATTTCGGAGAGCGTATTATTCATCAAATATAACTGGTGGATGGTGAGAGGCTCGAACTCCCGACCCTCGGTGTGTAAAACCGATGCTCTACCAACTGAGCTAACCATCC
>DONZ01000177.1 GCA_003512875.1 Desulfovibrio sp.
TGGTGAAGGAGTTGGACATGACAAAACTTGGGTGGCCTGTTGCACAGCCTAAGTTCACAAGTCTGCCTTCAGCAAGAATGATGATTGATTTTCCGCCGGGCAAAGTCCATTTATCCACTTGAGGCTTGATTTGCATTTTTTTGCTGTTTGATTTGCTTTCAAGCCATGCCATATCGATTTCATTGTCAAAGTGTCCGATATTGCAAACAATGGCTTCGTCTTTCATGTTGCTCATGTGTTCACCGGTAATGACATGGTAATTGCCTGTGGCTGTAACAAAAATATCGGCAAGCGGAAGAGCGTCCTCAACGGTTACGACTTCATACCCTTCCATTGCCGCCTGCAATGCGCAAATAGGATCGATTTCAGTTACCAGCACTCTCGCGCCAAGCCCGCGCATGGACTGCGCACAGCCTTTGCCCACATCTCCGTAACCGCAAACACAGACAACTTTACCCGCCATCATGATGTCGGTAGCGCGTTTGATACCGTCCGCCAAAGATTCACGGCAGCCGTAAAGGTTATCGAATTTTGATTTGGTTACGGCATCATTCACGTTGATTGCCGGGAATAAGAGTTTTCCTTCTTTTTCCATTTGATATAAACGGTGCACGCCCGTTGTGGTTTCTTCGGAAACACCGCGGATAGCGGGAATAATTTTATGCCAGCGTTTGGTATCGTTCTTATAGGCGAGTTTCAAGCGTTCCATAATGCATTCTTCTTCCTTGCTGCCGCATTTCTTATCCAAGAAACTTGGGTCGTTTTCCGCTTGAATGCCGTAATGGATAAGAAGCGTGGCGTCGCCGCCGTCATCGACGATGAGATTGGGACCGGAACCGTCAGGCCATGTCAAAGCCATTTCTGTACACCACCAATACTCTTCCAATGTTTCGCCTTTCCAAGCGAAAACTTTTGCATAGCCTTGTTCGGCAATGGCAGCCGCCGCATGGTCTTGGGTCGAAAAAATGTTGCAGGAAGCCCAGCGGATATCGGCACCCAGTTCATATAAGGTTTTGATAAGCATAGCAGTTTGGATTGTCATATGCAAAGAACCTGTAATTTTAAAACCTTTCAAAGGTTTTTCCTTGCCGTAACGGGAAATGAGTTCCATAAGCCCGGGCATTTCCCGTTCTGACAACTGCATTTCTTTTTTTCCAAATTCAGCCAGGCTCATATCAGCAACTTTATAAGCCAAATTATAATCCAATTCTTTTGCCGCCATTTTTTTCTCCTATGATTTTTGTGCAATGAGTAAATGTAACTGTAAACCCATTTTCACTTTTTGTGTTTCATATTGAATAATTTTAAAACCCAGTTCCTGCATGTAATTTTCCAAACTTTCCTTGGAAAATCCGAGCCATCTGTCCCCGTAATTGCTGCGCATTTTTTCTTCCTTGTGCTGCAAAAAATCACTGATGAATAAAATCCCTTTGGGAGCGAGCACGCGCTCGATTTCCGAAAGTGCGATTTTAGGTTCCGATAAATGATGCAACACCAGATTGATACAAGCGAAACTCGCTTCGTTATCACGCAAAGGCAAGTGATCAAGTTCTCCGATTCTCAAAGATAAGCGGGAAAGCTTCGCGATATTGTCCGTAAAACGTCTTCTTGCCAAATCAAGCATTTTTTGCGAACCGTCAACCCCGATAACGCTTCCGCTTGCTTCAAGCAGCTTGTCAAGAACCTCTCCTGTTCCGCAGCCCAAATCAACCGCAATGTCACAATCAGCAGGAACAGATTTCTGCACTTCCAAAGGCAGAGAAAACGCACCCAGCACCTCTTTGTTCAATTCATCCCAATCATCCGCGATACTATTGAAAAATTGCCTTGTTTTTATGGCGCGTTCCTCGATGATACGGGAAGCAACATCCAAATCATTTTGTATATCTTTGGAAAGGTAAGAAAAAATCGAAGAAAGAAACTCCTTGTTTTCCCCCTCTTCAACCGCTTTATAAAAAACCCATAAGCCGTCGCGTCTGGCTTGCAGCAATCCTGCATCGGACAAAATTTTTAAATGACGTGAAACACGTGACTGCCCCATATTCAAAAGACCGACAAGCTCATTGACGGACAACTCGTAATGCCATAGGATATAAGCCAAACGCAGTCTTGTGTCATCGGCTAATGCTTTGATATTTTTCAAAATATCATTACTTTTCATACCAACCCTTTTTATAAAGCACAAGTGTTGATTGTTTATATTCAAATATCCTTATACAGTCAAGTTAAATATATCAATTTTTTTTGATATAATTCTTTATTTCTTGCGGAATAAAACAAAATAAGCTATATTCGGAATATGAAAACAGCAGTTGCGGTCAGCGGCGGCATAGACAGTCTTTATGCCCTTATCAAATTGCAGGAACAAGGTCATGATGTTTTTGCTCTGCACGCACGTTTTATTGAAACCGAATATGATGTTGTCCCGCAATTGCGCAAAGCCTGCGAAATTTTAAATATTCCTTTCCATTGCATCGATTTAAAAAAAGCATTCAATAAGGAAGTCATATCCCCTTTTTTTGATTACTATAAAAATGCCAGAACACCAAACCCCTGCGCTTTCTGCAATAAAAGCATGAAATTCGGTGAATTGCTGAAAAAAGCGAAGGAATTGGGAGCGGAAAAGCTCGCCACGGGGCATTATGTCAAACTTTCCCTTTTTGAAAATTCTTTAACGCAAGATTACGGATACTGCATTCGGTGCGCCGATGACGAAAAAAAAGACCAAAGCTATTTCTTGGCTCTGACACCGATAGAAAATTTACGTTCCGCCCTTTTTCCTTTAGCCGATAAAATCAAAGAAGACATAAAAAAAGAAATTCTTGAAAAAAAAATTGCCGTTCCCTGTCCGAAAGAAAGCCAGGAAGTATGCTTTGTTCCCCATGATGATTACCGAAGTTTCCTGACAGACTGCGGGCAAAAATTCGGCTTTGACACGCAAGGTTACGGTGACATTTTCTATCTTGACGAAAAAACGAACGAAACAAAGAAAATCGCCCGGCACAAAGGGCTTTGGGCGTATACGGAAGGACAAAGAAAAGGGCTTGGCATTGCATGGTCGGAACCTCTTTATGTCATAAAACGCGATATGCGGACCAATATTCTTTATGTCGGAAACAAAGAAGCCGTGCAAACGAAATTCGCAGCCGCGAACAACATTAATTTTCTTGTTCCGCCGTATTTATGGAGCGGACAACTCTATGCGCGAACACGCTTTCGGGAAAAACAAAGCGCTTGTAAAGTTTATTTGCAAAACATTAAAGAAAAACTTGAAATTTCAATTCAAAACCCGGAAAATACCAGGGCGATTATTGATAACATCCATATTCTGCAAGATGAAAAAACACGTCTTTTTATTGAATTTACAGAAGAAAAGCAAATTTATGCTTCCGGACAGGTGCTTGCCGTTTATGATGAGAGCGGTTTTTTGCTTGCCGGCGGTATTTTAATTTAATACAGCTTCATTCGGCATGTTTTAAAAATGGCATGCGATTTTAGCTTGAAACAACGGTTAACAATCCTTATTCGGTTTTGGTGAATAATTTTCCGCGCATGACAGCGCTTTTTCCGTAACGTTCCCGCAGCGTGTCAAGGGTTGCGTCCAAATGGTTGCGCCTGATTTCCAAATTTTCCCTTTGTTCTTCTTGCTTATCGGCAAATGTCAAGAGTGAAAGCTGTTTATTTTCCTTATCGTCACCAAAACAGGATACGCCGATTCCGATAAGCCGGACAGCCTTTGCCAAGGGCAATTCATCAAGCAATATGCAGGCGTTTTCAAAAATGGTATCTGTCGCATTGGTTCTTTCTTCAAGTGTCAATTGTCTGGTAATTTGTTTAAAATCGGCGAATTTCACTTTTACGGTGATTGTCCTGCCTTTCAAATTATCTTTCCTAAGCCGCGTTCCTATGCGTTCGGCATGGATAAGCAGCCATTTTTTCAAAATTTTCTTATCATAAACATTTTCGCTCAATGTTGTTTCCGCGCTTTCGGATTTTTTCACCGTATACGGTTCAACTTCCCGCGTATCAATGCCGCTTGCCCGTTCAAAAAGCATTATTCCGGCTTTTCCGAACTTTTTTTCCAAAAAAATCTTATCCAATTGTAAAACATCGGCGCACTTTTTTATCCCTAGTTTTTTTAATTCCTCCAGAAACTTTTTTCCAACCCCCGGAATTTTTGATATGGAGAGTTCACTCAAAAAACCGGGCATTGTTTCATTGGTGATAATGAAAATGCCATTGGGCTTATTTTCATCGGAAGCGATTTTTGCCAAAAACTTAATCGGGGCGATTCCAATGGAACAGGTCAGCCCGTTTGTCTTCACATGAATTTCTTTTTGAATTTTTTGCGCAATTTCCACAGGCGGACCGAACAGGTTATATAAACCGGTAATATCAAGATAGGCTTCATCAACGGAAGCCATTTCAACCAAGGGGGAATAGCTTTGCAAAATTTCATGGATTTGTTTCGATACTTCTCTGTAAACTCTGCCGCGCTGGGAAATAAAAATCCCCTGCGGACATTTTCTTTTAGCCTCGAAAATAGGCATGGCTGAACGAACACCGAAACGCCGGGCTTCATAAGAACAAGTGGAAACCACCCCTCTTGCCTGCCCGCCGACGATAATCGGCTTATTTCTGTATTCCGGATTGTCGCGCTGTTCGATGGACGCAAAAAACGCGTCCATGTCAACATGCAAAATATATCGTTCATCTGCCATAGTTCACCTGAAACACTAACTATCACAGATTGTTTTCAGAAAAAAGCCATTTTTTCCCGTTGAAAAATATCCGTGACATATGAAATGATTTAAGCTATATTAATCATAATGTCACCTTTTGTGAGGATTGAGAAATTGGCAAAAATAAAAACGCAAAAATGGGATATTGAAGATTCAGCCGAATTATACGGTATCCGCAACTGGAGCGCCGGATATTTCGACATTAACCAGCAGGGTGAAGTCACCATAAAACCTTACGGCGTCAAAGGCGGTCCGGCTATAAGCGTCGCAACAATCATTCAGGAAATAAAAGAACGCGGTTATAATATGCCCGTGCTTTTGCGTATTGAAAACATACTTGATTCGCAAATTTCACTTTTGCACCATTGCTTTCATGATGCGATTGTCCAACTTGGCTATAAAGGCGAATACCGGGGCGTTTTTCCGATTAAAGTAAATCAGCAGCAGCAAGTTGTCGAAGAAATCGCCGATTTCGGAAAAAGTTTTCACCATGGATTGGAAGTCGGTTCCAAAGCGGAACTTATTGCCGCCGTTTCTCAAGTTAAAAGCAGAAAAGCTTGTCTTATCTGCAACGGATACAAAGACGAGGAATTTATCAACCTGGGGCTGCATGCGATGCGC
>DONZ01000172.1 GCA_003512875.1 Desulfovibrio sp.
GTACCAAGGAGTTTAAGCCTAATAGCATTAAAAAGGAAATCCAACGCTATAATCGGCATATATATCCTTATTGGTGCAATAAGGATTTTAATACCTTATGTTCCAGAGATATAATATTGTATCGACAACATCTTGCGAAGAAAAATCTAAGTCAACAGTCCGTAAAACATTGCATGTCTTTATTAAGACGAGCCGTAAATAGAGCCATCAAGCTAGATTTATTGTCAATCCAACTACCATACTTCGAAATGCCAGTAACTAATAATGCACGTATACGATTTTTAAGTCAACACGAAGCAAACTTATTACTGGATGCACTCCATAAGAAAAATGAACTATGGCACGATATTGCTTTGTTCGCCCTTCATACAGGAATGCGCGCCGGAGAAATTTTTTCATTACAGCCGGCAAATATTGATTGGGTGCAAAATGCTGTTGTTTTGTTTGAAACAAAAAACAATATAACCCGCATTATTCCACTCAATGATATCGCATCATCCATCGTTATAAAATATTACAAGAAGAAAATGCAATATCTTTTTTCCGAAACTCCAATATTGCAAGTATCAAAAATATTTCGTGAAACAGTAAAAAATACACGTTTAAATCAAAATATTTCAGACCGCCGCAACAAAGTTGTGTTTCATACATTACGCCATACATTCGCGTCTTGGTTGGTTCAAAACGGTGTTTCGTTGCCTGTGGTTGGCAACCTTTTAGGACATAAGGATTTGAAAATGACAATGCGCTATGCCCATTTGGCACCTGACCAAAACAGATATGCCGTCACGCTTTTAATCAATACACAAAATAAATATGTTTAGCAAGAATTTTTTAGATTTTTTTTATTTCAATGATTATAAACAGTTGACATTTTGTATATACAATAGTATATACAAATCAAGGAGAAAAATTACATGAAATTTACTATTTCAGGTTTTGATTGGGATAAATGAAATTGGCCTAAATGCAATAAGCATGGCGTAACCAAAAAAGAAATAGAAGAAATATTTTTATTTTCTCCCCGTATTATGATTGACCCTTATCCTAATGAAACACGAATAAGAGCCATTGGTAAAACATCAACAAACAGATATGTTTTTTTGGTTTTTACTTTTCGTGAAATAAGTAATAAAACTTTTATACGTCCAATTAGTGCAAGGTATATGCATAAAAAGGAGATAGAACATTATGAAAACACAAACTTTAAAAAAAATGCCAATACTTCAGACAGATGAACAAGCTGAAGATTTTATACGTCAAGCAGATTTATCAGAATACGACTTGTCAGATTTTACGACTGCCAATTTTGAATTTGAGCCAAAAGAAGCAACAATTAATATGCGATTACCCAAGCAACTTTTAAATGCAATAAAAATAAAAGCAAAAGCTGAAGGAATTCCATATACACGTTATATACGTTTGGTTTTGGAACAATCAATCATACAATAGAATAATTTTAAAACCAAAATATAAAAAGCAATGCAACTTATGTATGCATTGCTTTTTTTATTTTACCCTGCATGCTTTTCAGTTTTTGAGATTATTTAAGTTTTTTTTAGATTTGGAGCTCACAAAAATGAGAATTTTTAAGATTTTTTTGGAATAGTTGGGATTTTTTTAGATTTTACAATTTTAATAAATAGTTATTGCATAAATTCAAAAAAATGTTATAAAATCTAGCTAATCAAAAAGACAGGACAGGTAAAGTAGTACCACTTTTTCAAAGTGCTATACTTTACGTCCTGCCATTGCATGGAGCTTAAGCTTATTCGCCTGCGGCTCAACGCAAAAAAAAAGGAATGAAAATGAAACGAAAAAAAATAGTCAAAGCTTATCTTTCCGATGAAGAATATGCCCAAGTTGTTCATGCAAGCGAAACAACTGGCTTGACTATTTCCAAGTTCGTAAAAAATGTCTGTTTGGGAACTCCGCTTCCAAACAAGGACACAACAACCTTTCGTTTGGAGTTATTGCAGACAGCTGCCGACATGGGTCGGCTTGGCGGTTTATTGAAAATGGCTATTTCAAACGGCATGGAAAGACGAAAAGTCCAGCCATTGCTTGAGGAAATTCAACAACGCCAAAAAGAACTAAAACAAATAGCGAGTAAAATACAATGATTAGCAAGCATATCCATTGCAAAGCTGGTAATGATAATTACAAAAGGCTTGCTGACTATATAGCGGCAGCCAAGCATGTCAGGAAGCAGGAAAAACTCCTGCTCTCTTGGTGTGCCGGCTGCATTGACAATGAAGACTATGAATCTTCCATCACGGAAGTCAAGCTTACGCAATCATTGAATACACGCTCTGAAAAAGAAAAATCCTACCATCTGATTGTGAGCTTTCGTAAGGAAGACGAGGGAAAACTCACAGCAGAAGATTATAAAAATATAGAGTTGGAATTTGCCAAAGCTCTTGGTTTTGAAGAACATCAACGGCATTGTGCAGTGCATATCAATACTGACAATATCCACATGCATATTGCCTACAATATGATTCACCCGCAAAAGCATACACGCCATGAACCTTACAGAGATTATAAAGTTCGTGACAAAGTCTGCCGCAAAATCGAGAAACAAT
>DONZ01000103.1:0-5912 GCA_003512875.1 Desulfovibrio sp.
ATATCCCCGATGTGCAGGACGTGCAGGTTGTTGCCATTCCCTCCCGAAAATACGGGGAAGACATCGCCGCTTTCATTCTGACCCGAAACGGAAAAATCATCAAAGCGGAAGATGTGCGTGATTTTTGCCGCGGACGCATAGCATGGCACAAAATACCCCGTCACGTTGCAACCATTGAAGAATTTCCCCATACTGCCAACGGAAAAATCCAGAAATTCAAATTAAGAGAACTTGCCGTAGAGCTTTTTGTGCACAATAATTAATATGGAAAATACTTGCGTCTATATTGCGCCGCGTTTTTTTGAAAACGAACTGAAAAAAGAACTTTTTTATCTTGATATTCCCGTCTTAAGACAATACGGACGTTTTTTTTACTGCGCCAAAACGCCCATACGGCCTGTTTGGGCTCAAAACACGTGGAATTTGCCGCAAACGCTTCCCATTTTGTCCATTGGCGATGCAGCCAAAAAACTCAAGGCTGTCCAAAGAAACTGGCATTCCCACCCCATTGATTTTTTTAGACGGGTTAAACTCATAGAAGAAAAACTGCCTCCCATCCGCTTCAAACCTCATACCTATGGCGAGCCGATCCCGAAAACCAAACTCGGCGCATGGACGCTCCTTGACACGGAAACGCTTTTATACAGTTCCGAAACCTCTTCCCCTTTTCCTAATGGCGAAGTTAATTTTATCGAAAATAAGACAGAACCGCCAAGCAGGGCGTATTTAAAATTATGGGAAATCTTCACCCTTTGCGAAACCTATCCGAAACCGCAGGAAACAGCCGTTGATTTAGGAGCCTGCCCCGGAGGCTGGACTTGGGTGATGGCGAAGCATAAAGTCGACATTCTTGCCATTGACAAAGCGGAAATCACTCCTGAAATACAAAATATGCCCACTGTAACCTATGAGAATAAAAGCGGTTTTTCTTTGCTTCCGCAAGATTTTCCCGCTGTTGACTGGCTTCTTTCCGACATGGCGTGTTATCCGGAAAGGCTTTATGAACTTGTGCAAAAATGGCTTGAAAAAGGCTCTGTTAAAAATTTTGTTTTCACCATAAAACTGCAAGGTGGAAACACTAAAGAATCTATTGAGTTATTTAGAACTATCCCGAACTCTTCACTCATCCACCTATCCTGCAACAAACACGAACTCACGTGGATTTACGGCGAGATACAAAAAAACTTTCAAAAAAAACTTGACAATAACAGGGCTAATAACTAAATTAATCTTAACGTTTTATGACGTAAACAACATTTTACAAAAAAATGGAGACAAAAAATGACTAAAGCTGAACTCATTGAAAAAATCCATGCAAAATCTGGATTGCCTACCAAAGCAAAAACAGAAGCTGCTCTCGACGCGACCATCGCAGCTATTACTGAAAGCCTTTCTGCCGGTGAATCCATTACTTTAACAGGTTTTGGCAGTTTCAAAGTAACCAAACGTGCCGCACGTAAAGGTCGTAACCCACGTACTGGCGAAGAAATTAAAATTCCTCCATGCTCAGTTGTAAAATTTACTCCAGGTAAAAACCTTAAAGACGCTGTAAACTAAGTCTTTTTTGCCTACCAATTCAAATTTGAATAAAAAAAGCACCTCGTTGTAAGGTGCTTTTTTTTATTAAAACTTCGGAAGTTTTTTATTTCCTTTTCTCAAAACCTATGTTAAACTTTTTCATATTTATTATAAAGGATAAACCATGAATACAAATCTTATCATCTTGGGCGCGGGCGGCCGCATGGGTTCCACGCTTATCCGCCTTGCCGCAAATTCAAATGATTTAACCATAGCCGCCGCTGTCGAACCTAAAACAAGATTTGTATCAAATTTACCGGAACATTGTGTTGTCGCCGCAAATTTGGAAGACTGCATTGAAAAATTCCCCCATGCCGTGATTATTGATTTTACTTCCGCAAGTTCCACCATGGAAAATGCCAAATTGGCAGCCCGATACAAAAATCCGCTTGTCATCGGAACAACGGGGCTTAATGCTGAAGAAAAAAAACAACTGGCTGAATACGCAAAACAAACCCCTATCATGATGTCCCCCAATATGAGCGTGGGTATCAACGTTTTATTGGATATTTTGCCGAAGCTTACGGCTATGCTCGGCGCCGACTATGATACGGAACTTATGGAAATCCACCATAACCTCAAAAAAGACGCTCCGAGCGGAACAGCCCTGCGCCTTGCCGAAGCCGTTGCGGAAGGAAAGAAAACCAAATTGGAAGATGTCGCCTGCTACCACCGCGAAGGCATTATCGGCGAAAGACCTGCAAACGAAATCGGCATACAAACCTTGCGCGGAGGTGATGTCGTCGGGGTGCACACCGTTTACTATATGGGTGCGGGCGAACGTATTGAAATTACGCACCATGCCCATTCAAGAGAAAATTTCGCAGGCGGCGCTTTGCGTGCCGCACGCTGGCTTGCAAAACAGGAAGCGGGAAAATTATACTCCATGCACGATGTGCTCAAAGGATAAACAATGCGGTTTTATCTTTATCAATTAAACGGCAAATTGGGAGATATGCAGGAAAACGCCCGTAAAATCGCATCATTCACCCAAAATTTTAAAAACGATGTCTGCACGCTTTTACCCTCATTGCCGCTCATACAGCACCCCTATTCCGCTGTCAGCCGTATCGGGGGATTTTTTGAACGGGTGAAACGGCATAAGCTTGTCAGCAAAAATACCAATATCGTATATGAAAGCCTGTATAAGGGGGAAAAATTTTTTTGGAAAAAAACAGGCGATATTACGTTAAAAAATTCCCTGATACAAATCGGTACGGTAAAAATTTTCGCTCCCCATTGCCAAGAACCTGATTTTGCCTGTTTTTTGAAAAAACTTGCCGTACCCAAAAAGGCGGACCTGATTTATTTTGCCGCCGCGCATAGCTTTTACGAAGGTTTCGACATTCAAGCTCTGCTTTCCCGCTTTGCCAAAAAGCACAAAAAAGCCCTTGTTTATGTCAATGCCTGCGGAGCAAGCGACGGAACTGTTTTTGCGGGGCAAAGCATGCTTTTTGATAAAAAAGGCAAGCTGCTGTTAAAATTAAATCCTTTTTCCGAAGACAGCGCTTATTTTGATTTTGACGGCAGCACACTGCAGGCGGAACCAAAAGAAATTCCGAATATAAATGCGGACGGCTTGCTTTTTTTAGCCGCAAAACAAGCTATTTATGATTATGCTTATAAAACAGGAATAAAAAAAGCCGTCATCGGGCTGAGCGGAGGCATGGATTCCGCCCTTGTTGCCGCCCTTGCCTGTGAAGCGTTAGGCAATGAAAATGTCACCGGCATCATTATGCCCTCGGAATATAATTCAAAAGAAAGCATGGACGACGCGCTCAATCTTGCCCGTAACCTCGGCATGTCCTGCCATGTCATCCCTATTTCCGATATCACCCGGTCTTTTGAAAATGCTTTGGCAGACAGTTTTGCAAAAGAAAAAAGTTTTGAAAATGACACCACTTCCGAAAACATTCAAGCCCGCACACGCGGCAATCTTTTAACCGCTTATGCCAATAAAATCAAAGCAATGGTCATAGGTACCGGCAACAAATCCGAAGCGGCTATGGGATACTGCACGTTGTACGGCGATACGGTCGGCGCTTTGGAACCTATTGCCGATATTTACAAATCAAGGGTTTATGCCGTTGCAAAATGGTTTAACGAAAGCAAAAAAGAAGAAATCATTCCCGGCAACGTCTTTGTCAAAGCCCCTACCGCAGAACTGAAACCCAATCAAAAAGATGAAGACACGCTCCCGCCCTATCCTTATCTTGACAATGTTCTCTTTCAACTTTTAGAGCAGGGTAAAAATCCCGAAAAAATTCAGGAAGAACATTTGACGCCTGATGATATTTCACTGATTTACCATCGTTTAAAAACAAGCGAATTTAAAAGAAAACAATGTCCGTTTCCTGTTATTCTTTCTTCCTGCCCCTTTGGAAAAAAATGGAACCCGCCCTCAAGCGCAAAAATTTTCTAAATACAATAATAAGGATGCAGTATGTCAAACCAAGCTACCCCACAATGGCACGCACACTATGAAGGCGACGCCCCGGCGGACTTCGGCTTCACCCCTTCCAATTTGCAGGATTTTCTTACAGAAGCAGCAAATACAGCAGGTAAAAACCTTGCCGTGCAATTTCATAATTTCAAAATCACCTATGAAAAGCTCAATGAAAAAGCGGAAAATCTTGCTGCGAGTTTTCGGAATTTGGGAATTGAAAAAGGGGATAGGATTGCCATTATGCTTCCAAACCTGCCTCAAACCGTTATCGCGTTTTGGGGGGCGATAAAAGCAGGGGCGATAGTGGTTATGACCAACCCGCTTTATATGGAAAAAGAATTGACCCACCATTTCAACGACTCGAAACCTAAAATCCTCATCACCCTTGACTTGTTCTGGTCCAAAATCGAACCGCTGAAAGAAATGCTCGGCGTTGAAAAATATGTTATCACAAGAGCTTCCGAAGCGCTTGCTTTTCCGTTGAATCTCCTGCAAAACCTCAAGGCGAGACGCTCCCACGAATTTATAAAAATCCCTTTCAACGGCAAAACCGTTATCCCTTGGAAAAAACTTCTGAATACAAAAGAGCGTTATATCGCTCCAAGCTCCGATCCTGCCGCGACCATAGCCCTTTTGCAGTATACCGGCGGGACAACAGGATTTTCCAAAGGGGCGATGCTGACCCATGCGAACCTTACCATTCAAATTCAGCAGCTTCTTGAAGTTTTGCATGCGAAAGAACACCCCATGCGGCATTTGTTCATCGGCGTAATGCCTTTCTTCCATGTTTTCGGACTGGTGGGCTGTTTGATTTTACCCACAGTCTTCAAATCTCCCACTATTCCCGTTCCCCGTTATGTTCCAGCCGACCTGTTGGAAATCATCAGAAAATACCGTCCGACGTTCTTCTGCGGCGCTCCCGCCATTTATATTTCCTTAATGCAGCAGAAGAAAATCAAAGATATTGACATGACTTGCATCAAATTCTGCATTTCCGGCTCTTCTCCGTTCCCTCTTGCAAGCCTGAAACGTTTCCAAGAAATGACAAAAGCAAAAATTACCGAAGGACTGGGACTTACCGAAGCTTCACCCGTTGTTGCCGCCAACCCGCTTTTCGGTTTGCAAAAAGCCGGCTCCATAGGAACGGCTATTCCCGGAACCGAACTTAAAATCGTTGACCCGGAAGACGGCGTTACGGAATACGGCAACAACCAGCCCGGAGAACTGCTTGCCAAAGGTCCGCAAGTCATGCTCGGCTATTGGAACCATCCTGAAGAAACCGCCAACAGTATCCGTGACGGCTGGCTTTATACAGGCGATATCGCTTACCGTGACGACGACGGATATTATTTTATTGTGGACAGAAAAAAAGATATGGCAATTGTCGGCGGTTACAACGTCTATCCCAGTGAAATCGACGAAGTTCTTTATGAATACCCCAAAATTCATGAAGCGGTTTCCCTCAGTATTCCCCACCGCTCGAAAGGTGAAATTTTAAAAGCCTATATCGTTCCAAAACCGGGAGAAAAAATCAATACGGCTGAAATTATGGCATTTTGCCGTGAAAAACTGGCTTCTTATAAAGTTCCCCGCATGATTGAAATCCGTGAAGAACTCCCGAAAAGCATGGTCGGAAAAATTTTGCGCCGTGCTTTGCGCGATGAAGAAGAGAAAAAACTTCAAGCGGAAAAAGACAAAGAAAACAATGCAAAAGAAGAAAACAATCATTGATGTAAAATGAAAATCGCAGTTGTCGGCACCTCAAACAGTATCCGTGTTGAAGGATATTTTCCGCTTTATCAAGCTATTGAATATCCGAATATTGTTGACAATTTGTCCCTCGGCGGATCTAATTGCCAGCTTATTCCTTACAGCATTGAAAAATACA
>DONZ01000103.1:6218-7122 GCA_003512875.1 Desulfovibrio sp.
CTTACAGCATTGAAAAATACAAGATTTTTGACAACTATGATTTTTTAATCACCGATACGGCCATCAATGACGGCGATTATTTGGCGCCCCGCCATCGTTCGGCAGATTGGCTTTATAATGAGCTTTATTCCGTCATGTCCATAATAAAAGAGGCCCCGATACGGCATTTGCATTTGGTTTTCCCCTACGATATCGAATACAAGGAACATTATAAAATCCATTGCCAAGTCTGCCAAGAACTGGATATCCCCTATCTTGACATAGAAAAAATACTTTCCGCCAGCTCACAATATGGCATAAAAGATCTTTATACGGACATTCGTCATATTTCCTATTTTTTATCAAAGCAACTCGCTTTTGTCATCAAAGAAGAAAGAAAAAGGATTTTTTCTGCTCCAAAATCCGAAGATATGTCAGCCTGTTACAAACACAAAAAATACATTCTTTATTCTCTCCCTGACAAATTCAAAGGCAAATATCCGGTCTGCACAAAAAGTTCCTCTCTTTTATCCTATGATTACATTGTGTTAAAAGACAATGACACCCTGTTCCTTGACAATTTGCCCAAGCTGAACCTTGAAAGTATTTCTTTCTGGTCGAATACGAGGGCCGGTTATTATACGCTTGGAACAGAAAACCATAAGCAGAATTTCAATTTGTTTTATACGGAAACGCATTTTACCCATTTCAGACCGCTTCCCAAAGAAGCGTTTCCTGTCAATAAATTTTTAAAGCTCCGACTCGGACTTGACCCCAAATATCCCGCCCCGCTTTCCGAATATACCTTTGCTCCCAATTATACCGAAAACAATGAGCTGATTCTCAATTCTTTTCTTTTTTCCAAAACAGTTTCCCCCCCCCTCAAGTGGAAAGAAAAAAATCTGCCCGACAATTCGGAACAATA
>DONZ01000054.1 GCA_003512875.1 Desulfovibrio sp.
TTATGGGGTGCGTCGTCAACGGTCCGGGAGAAGCGAAAGAGGCGGATATTGGGCTTGCGGGCGGCAGAGGCAAAGGCGTGATTTTTAAAAAAGGAACCGTTATTCACTCTATACAAGGTGAAGAAAATTTATTACAAACATTCATGGCTGAATTGGACAAACTAAAAAAAGTATGAAGAGGACAGTATGCGTTGGAGTTCTTCCTATATTCCCACATTGAAAGAAGCTCCTGCCGAAGCGGAGGTTATTAGCCACAAACTTTTGCTGCGCGCGGGAATGATCAGAAAATTAACCTCGGGCATTTACACATGGCTGCCCTTCGGTTTAAGAGCTTTGAACAAAGCGGCGAACATCATCCGTCAGGAAATGAACAATGCCGGCTCTCAAGAAATTTTAATGCCCTCCGTGCAGCCTGCCGATTTATGGCAGGAATCGGGAAGATGGCAAAAATACGGTAAAGAACTGCTGCGTTTTAAAGACAGGCACGAGCGGGATTACTGCTTGGGACCGACCCATGAAGAAGTTATCACCGATTTGCTTCGGGGTGAAGTCCGTTCCTACCGCCAGCTTCCTCTCAATTTATATCAAATTCAAACCAAATTCCGTGATGAAATCCGCCCCCGTTTCGGGCTTATGCGCGGACGCGAATTTTTGATGAAAGACGCCTATTCTTTTGACTGCAATGATGAAGGCGCCGATAAAAGTTATAAAAACATGTTTGAAGCCTATAACAAAATTTTTACCAATATGGCTTTAAATTTCCGTCCCGTGGAAGCTGATACCGGAGCTATCGGAGGCAATTTCTCCCATGAATTCATGGTGCTGGCGGAAACAGGCGAAGATACCATCGCAGCTTGCACCAATTGGCCGAACTGCACGTTCGCCGCCAATGTGGAACGCTGCGCCATTCTTCCTCCCAAAACAATCAATTCCGATTCTTGCCCCGATATGGAAGAAGTGGCGACGCCTAACAGCCACACGGTTGAAGAAGTTGCGGAGTTTTTACACGTAAGCACAAAAAATATTCTCAAAACGCTTCTTTTCATGGCTGACGGCAAACCAGTTGCGGCTCTTTTGCGCGGAGACAGAGAACTCAATCTTATCAAACTCAAAAACTTACTCGATGTTGATGAGCTTGAATTCGCAACTCCTGAACAGGTTCAGCAGCTCACAAACGCTCCTGTCGGTTTTGCCGGTCCTCATTCCCTTATCGGCGTGGATACGGTTATTGCGGACTATGAACTGCAAACTGCAAACGATTGGATCGCAGGTGCCAATAAAGGCGATACCCACGTATTGCATTTATCCTTGCAAAGAGATTGCAAAATCACCCGGTATGCCGACATCAGAAACGCCGAAGCCGGCGATGTCTGCCCTCACTGCGGCAAACCGCTTGAGCTGAAAAAAGGCATTGAAGTCGGGCATATATTCAAACTCGGCACAAAATACAGCGAAGCCATGCATGCTGTGTATCTTGACGAAAACGGTAAAGAAAATACCATCATCATGGGCTGTTACGGCATCGGGGTTTCCCGTGTCGTTGCCGCATGCATTGAACAAAACAATGACGAAAACGGCATTATGTTCCCGCCTCCGCTTGCTCCTTATGAAATCATCATCATCAACCTTGACCCTAAAAATCAGGCTGTTAATGCAAAATGTGAAGAACTCTACGCACATATGAAAGAAAAAAACATCGATGTCCTTTATGACGACAGGGAAGAACGCCCCGGCATAAAATTTAAGGATGCGGATCTCGTCGGTATTCCTTTGCAGCTTATCGTCGGAGGAAAAAGCCTTGAAAAAGGCGTTATCGAAACAAAAATCCGTAAAATCGGTGAGAAATCTTCCATCAGTGCTGAGAATTATAAAGCGGATTTTGAAAACTTATATCAAGAAATGCTCAACGCGTGGAAATAACAAACCAAAAATTTCCACCCCCTATAAGCGCATAAGCCCTCACCGGAGGGCTTATGCTGTTTTAATACCAATCATGCTTTTCATTTCTGTCAAGAGCATTCATCCTGTCCATATCATCAGCGCCAAGAGCGAAGCCGAATAAATCGAGATTTTCCTTAATATGATCAGGATTGCCCGTTCCGGGAATGACAACAACTCCCTTTTGCAAATTCCAACGCAAAATAACTTGCGCCGCTGTGACATTGTGCTTACTGGCTATATCTCTGATCACTTCATTTTCAAGCAAATCGGCAGTATAGCCTCTCCCTCCCAAAGGATACCACCCCTGCACCACGATACCAAGGCTTTGAATATACGGGATCACATCATTTTCCTGATAATAAGGATGAATTTCATTTTGCACCAATGCCGGCATAATACGGACGTTAGGAAGAAAATCCTTTAATTCCGTCACATACCAATTTGACAAGCCAAGGGAACGTATTTTCCCCTCCTTCACGGCTTGTTCCATAGCCATGTACGCTTGTATGTCATACTCTCCGAGATGATGAAGCAACATCATATCAATATAGCCGATATTCGGCTTTTTCAAAGCTTCTTCTATCGCTGATCGGGCATTTTTAAATTGATTTGGATAAAGCTTCGTTATTACAAAAATATCTTCCCTCGGAACATGGGAATCTCTTACAGCCCTGCCGACAGCAGCTTCATTGTGATACATGTGCGCCGTATCAATCAAACGGCCGCCTAAATTCAACAGAGCAGTAACAGCCTGATAACATTCAATATCTGAAAGGCTGTATGTGCCAAGCCCCATAATGGGCATTTCATATCCGCTGTTCAATAATACCGTATGGGTTTCGAAGTCAAACGCATCAACATTATTTAAATTGCTTCCCTTATGCTCCATTACGGCATTCTTAACTGTGCTTTCCGCTTTTGTTTTACTGCCAGACATCATCGCACCTGTTTCCCCGCTTGTTTCATGATGATAAAAAGAAAGAACCAATAACAGAATAAGAAAAATTTTTCCAAACCGTTTCATTGAATCATCCTTGTATTTTTTTCATTAACCAAATCATATTTTCAGCAAATTTATCCATGGTTTTCAACGCTTCCTCATCTTTTAAAACATCTCCGAATCGTTGTCCGTATCCGATATTCCAATATGAACTCCCGACGATGACCATATCATGATTTAAAAAAAAATGATTCATCGTATCCAAAGCATTTAATGCCCCGCCTCTTCTGGCAGTTACGATACTGCCTCCTGTTTTATGTGTCAGCAATCCTTGATTGACATCACAGACAACTGCCGAACGCTCCAAAAAAGCTTGCATTGTTGCGGAAATATTGGCTGAATAAACAGGTGAACTCAAAATAATTCCATCTGCTTTCTTCATTTTTTCAAAAACTTCCTGAAAAATATCGTTATGATGAACGCAATTTTTTTGTCCGATGCATGCCCAACACGCTTTGCACGGCTCAATAACCTGATTAAAAAACGATATCATCTCGGTTTCTATTCCAAATTTATTCAACTTTTTAAAAACGATATCAACAAGAAGTGCGGTATTGCTTTCTTTTCTCGCACTTCCATTAATTGCCAATATTTTCATCTTCTTTTCCTCCGTCATTTTAGTTTCTTCACATTTATATATTCATATGCAGAATAAATATCAAATACATATATTGAATGCCGATTCATACTTGAAAAGTATGACAAAATCAGCTATTATTTCATCAAAAGGAATAAGCGTATGGATATCAGGGTATTAAAATATTTCCTTACTGTTGCACGTGAGGAAAGTATCAGCAAAGCGGCAGAAGTCCTGCATATGACACAACCTCCCCTGTCAAGACAGTTAAAAGATTTAGAGGAAGAAATCGGCAAACAACTCCTAATTCGCGGAAATAAAAGAATTAAATTAACCGAAGACGGCATATTATTGAGCAAGCGGGCGGAAGAAATTATCGAGCTCATGGAAAAAACCAAAACGGAATTATCCTCATCGGACACTATGATGAACGGAAACATTTACTTTGGCAGCGCTGAAACCGAAGTAGTTTCCATAATAGCGGATATTGCCAAACAACTGCAGGAAAAATATCCTTTAATCCGTTACAATCTATACAG
>DONZ01000053.1 GCA_003512875.1 Desulfovibrio sp.
ACCGGTTTTTCGTCATTTCCGCCGTTCGGACCGGCAATGCCCGAAACGGACAGCCCAATATGGCTTTTGGCAGCGGAACAGACCCCGCCCGCCATTTGGCAGACAGTTGGAATGCTGACAGCCCCGAAGGTTTTGAGGACTTTTTTTTCAACGCCCAAAAGAGAATGTTTAAGCTCGTTGCTGTACGTCAAAACTCCGCCCTCAAACCATGCGCTTGCGCCGCTTATTTGCGTGACAGCGGCTCCGAGCAATCCGCTTGTGCAAGATTCAGCAACTGACAGACGCATTTTGAATTGAGGCAGAAGAATGCCGAGTTCATGGCTCAGGCAGGCGCTCATGCGGTAAAAATCGAAAAGCGCATTTTTGGCGGAATTTTCCGCAAGGCTTGAGCCTAATGTCTTATCTTGGGAAGCGGGCATGCCCGCTATGAAATCGCTCATGGAAGTTCCTTTTTCGCTTTGTATTGGCTAAGAAGCATGCCTCCCAAAATGGCGAGGGAGGCGAAATATTGTGTCGTTGTAAGGCGTTCTTCCAAAAAAAGTACGCCGATAACAAGGGTGATGACAGGAATAAGGTTGATATAGGCGGCGGCTTCCGTTGCGGAAAGCTTGGAAACGCCGTAATTATAAAAGCCGTAGCCAAGCAGGCTGACAACAACGCCCAAATAAAAAATGGAAAACAAGGGAAGCCAGTCCGGAATGGAAACATCAAGGGTGACAGGGCTGAATTCAAGAGGCAGAAAGGTGAGGGGAAGATAAAAAAGAACGCCTCCGAAGCTCATGGCTGCCGTGTAAACCCAGGGACTCATGGCGGCGGAAAGGTTACGGCAGGCGAGCGTATAGCCCACTCCGCAAAAAACCGCTCCGAGTTCAAGCATATTTCCTAAAAAAGGATTGGGAACAGCCTGGCTTGTTTCCCCGCTGAAAGAAAGCCAAAAAACGCCTAAAAAGGCGAGAATGAAGCCTGCCCATGCGTGGACGCTTTGTTTTTCCTTAAGGAATATCCAAGCGCAGAAGCCTACGCAAAGGGGCATTATGGCGAGAACCATGCCCGCTTGGGCGGAAGACGTATACCGCAGGGCGGAGGTTTCAAAAAGAAAATAAAGGCAGGGTTCGCAAAGGACACCGCCCAACAGGACGGGGAAATTCTTCCTTGTCATATGGGTGATGAGAGGTTTGAGAAAGGGCAGGCAGATAAGGCTTGAAATAAGCATGCGTCCCGCAATGACTTCGAAAGGCGTATACGCCGTCAAAGCGAATTTCAGCCCGATGAAGGAACTCGCCCAAGCTGTCATGCCGATAACGAGGGCTAGGTGGGGAATGCATTTTTGTACGTTTAAATTCATGGTTCGCTACGCCGTTATCTTGATATGTTTGTCTTGCAGCTCTGTGACATAGCCGATTTCAAAGGCTTTATCCCCGTTGTCCTGCAAAGCCCTGCTTACTTGACATACTTTTTTCTCCGGCACCGCCAGCAAAATGCCTCCTGAGGTTTGCGGGTCGTGGCAGAGCGTGGCGATAAGCTCCGGAACGCGTTCTTCAATCTGTACGGATTGTTCCGCATAGCGCTTATTGTCGTAACAGCGTTTGGATATCAGCCCGTTTCGGGCATAATCCAAAACATACCGCATGAAAGGAATTTTTTCCTGCCGCAAAACAATGCTTTTTCGGGAAGCTTTCGCCATTTCCAAACTATGCCCGATGAGCCCGAAGCCCGTAATATCCGTGCTTGCTTCGATTTGAAATTCCTGGATGATGCCCGCAGCGGAGTTATTCAATTTTGTCGTATGGGAAAAAAGCTCTTTTTCGGCGTTTTCCGCATTGTCCCATTTTCCCCGTATGCCGGTGCTCAATACTCCTGTTCCCAGTGGTTTTGTGAGGATGAGAATATCACCTGCATGCAGGTTTTTATTTTGGCTGAAATGGTTTTTATTGACAATGCCCGTGACGGAAAGCCCGAAACGGAGCTCCTTGCTTTCAAGGGTATGCCCGCCGCAGGGAACGGCGCCGGCTTCAAGGGTTTTGTCAAGAGCTCCCTGCATGATTTCTTCTATGACTTCAAGGGGGGTGTCGCAGGAGGAAAAGGATAAGATGTTCATGACAGTATAGGCTTGCCCGCCCATGGCGTAAATATCGGAAAGCGCGTTGCAGGCGGCGCTTTGCCCGAACAAACGGGGATTGTTTCCGAGCGGAGCGATGATGTCGATACTTTGCACAAGCGCTTTATCCTCGTTCGGCAATGCCACGACAAAAGAGTCCTCATTGTGGCTGTGCTCGGAAAGCAGCAATGAAGAATGCTGTTTGGGCAGGAAAGACAAAAGAGCGTCCAGAACCTCCGGAGCGGTTTTTGCGCTTCAGCCTGCGTCAAGGGCTTTGCTCATCAAAGGATAGTGCATTGTTCCCCTATTTGTTTTGCGTTGATAATTTTTGCTGCAGCTGAATTAAAATTTCACGGGCTTGCGTGTCGTTTTGTTCAGCCGCCTTTTGCAGCCAGTATTCCGCTTTTTTATAGTTTTGAAATTTCGATTTCAGCAAATAAAAAACTCCCAGATCGTACTGGGCGTCCACAAGCCCCGTATTTGCCGCGCTTTCATATAAAATATGCGCTTGGTCCAAATTCTTGGGAATGCCCAGACCCTGCCTGTACATGCCCGCCAGAAGATATTGGGCTGTGGGAAAACCTTGTTCCGCCGCTTTTGTGTACCATGCCGCCGCAATGGTTTCATTTTTAGGGACGAGAATACCGTTTTCATAAAGCAAACCCACTTGCAGCTGGGCGGGGGCATAGCCTAAATGGGCGGATTTTCGGTATAACTGTACTGCTTGTCCCATATCTTTGCTGAAGCCTGTTCCTGTTTCGTACATGGTGGCAAGTTCATACATGGAGGGGGCGTGGTCTTTGGCTGCGGCTTCACGAAAAGCGTAAATGGCGTATTTGAGGGCTTCGTCGCCTTGTCCGAACCTGCCTTTGTAATAGAGCAGACCCAAATGGTATTTTGCGTCAATGTTCCCAAGCTCGGCTGCCTGTTTGTAATAATTTGCGGAACGCATGACATTTTGGCGGGGAGAGTCGGCTTCATACATTCTGCCGAGTTCAAGCATGGCTCTTGTATTTTTTTTGCCCGCCAAATCTTCTAAAAGCTTAAAGGCTTTGTCGATGTTTTTTTGTTCACCGGTATCGTAAAAATAGCTTCGCGCAAGGAGGATTGCCGCGTTTTCATCGCCCTGCCGGGATTTTTCTTCCAATTCTTCCCGGTTGATTTGCCGTTTGTTTTGTGCGGTTTTGTTTGCAGGATTTGAAAAGCTTGAATTGTCAGTCCGCTTTTTTGGGGAAAGACTCCTGCTTTCCTGTTCTTGGGAGCTGAGTTCTTTTTTTGCAGCCACAATCCGCAGTTTTTGCAGGTCGTTGATATTTTGAAAAGGCTGTCCGGATTTTTGCGGGGCTGATAACAATTTGAAATTATTGGCTTGCGGCAGGTTTTGAATTTTTGCAGGGTTCGCATATTGCTGCGTGCTTTCCAAAATAAGTTTGTTCAGGTCGTCAAGGGGGATATTGTGCAGCAGCTGCGGATCTTTGACTATTTCATTGATAATGGGCTGGTAAGGGCTGTTGATTTTTCCCGTTATGGGCGCTTCGGAAGAAAATATCGTGCGCTCGAATGCCGAGGTGGGGGCCTGGCGGATGATGGTGGGCGGTTCCAAACTTTCTTGGTTTTGCAAAATAGCGAGAATATCCGCGGGAATGGTTGTGTTTTTCGGGTTCTCTTTATAGAGTTTCAAAAATTCCGCACTGACGGCATTGCCCGTATCGAAAGGCTCAAACGGAACAGGCATGGAAGCGGACCGGCTGGTTTGCGCATGAACATTTGGCACAAGGGTTAAGGAAAGAAAAAATAAATAAGGTAAAAAGTTGTTCCGCATAGTTTTTCCGATAGTTCGATTTACTTTTTTTTTATCTCGGATTTTTGTTTTTTTCAAGTTTTAAATTCGTTAAATTTTATTCTTCAGGTATTGACACAACGGAAAACTTTGTCTTTAATGATAAGGCAGGACAGAGGAAATGTTATGGCAATTTTATTTATCAGCACACAAGATTCTATACATGGCCAATCGGAAAATTTGCTCGTTTCGTTGAAAATGAGGAATATCGGTTTTTATTTCGCGTGTCTTGAAAATTCGCACAATGCCGGTTTCGCCAGCGCCAATTCTTTTAATTTTAAGGAAATTGCCACAAACGGCATCATGCAGTATTTTTCCCTTAAAAAATATGTTGCGGGGAATTTTATCACCCATATTCACGTGTTTGACCATAAGGCGCTGCGTTTGGCTTTATGGCTGAAAAGACGGTTTCCTGCCGTAAAAATTATCGGTGAATGGCATGAAAGGCTTCTGGGGGAAGAAAATTTCAGCTTGAATAAGGAAAATGCGTATCTGTATGCTTTGACGCAAAACAAGTTCGAGGTGTTTTTCTGCTCTTCTCCGGAACTGTCCGCTTTTTTGGGCAAAACATATAATATGCAACATACGGTCGCGTTGCTTCCTTATCTTTCTTTTTCTGCAAACGCGCAGGAAACTCCTTTGTTTCAAAAAAAAGATCGGGTTTTTACGTATTTTTTCCATTCCTATTGCGAACAGCGCGCCGATATTGAAATTGTCTTTCAAGCCGTAAAACAGCTCATGCAGGAAAATTCCGGGCAAAAGCCGTATTTTTTCGCCTGCCTTGAGAAAACGGAAGATATTGCTCCAAGCCTCGCTTTGGCGCGGGAGCTTGGGGTTTCGGACCGTATGGTGATCGCGGACAAGAGCTTTTTCAATGTTTTCTATCCGCTTGCGGACTGTGTGCTTTGCGCTTCAACGGCGGGCGAGGGCGATTATGTCATGCTGCATAAGGCTTGGCATGATGAGAAAGCTGTCATCGCTTCCGACCTTTTCGTGCATACGAAATTCGTTTTGTCCGATTCCCTTGACTGCGCCTTGCTTTATCCCCGTGACGACGTTTCTTCGCTTTGCAAATGCATGCAAAAGGTTTTGCAGGACTCCGAGCTGAGGGAGCAGCTTCTCAAGGGCGGAAAACAAAAAATTCTGCAAATCACCGCAAATCTTCTTGTGAACAGGTATCTGCAAAAATTGAACTTGCTCTAATTTGTTGATTTCATAACTAAAATTTTTCAATTTTCGGTTCTTTTCCGAATGTTTTTTCTTTTGAATATTGTGTATATCTTGTTGAAATGACGTATTAATTTTCCCTTTGCATTAATCGGGAGATTGTGTATACTGACTGCGTCAGTAACATAAGAGAATTTTTAGACATATTTTGACTGGCAATAAGGAGTCGCTATGAAAAAAATCACAAAAATTTTAAGCGCTTTTGCGCTTGTTCTCGGTTTAAGTTTTTCTGCAAACGCAGCGGAACTTATCGTTGCCCATGACACCAATTTCAAACCTTTTGAATTTCGTGACGAAAACGGCAATTACACAGGGTTCGATATTGAGCTTTGGCAGGAACTTGCAAAGCGCGCGGAACTTCAATATAAATTTCAGCCGATGGATTTCAACGGAATTATTCCCGCTTTGCAAACCAAAAATATCGATGCTGCCATTGCGGGCATCACCATCACTCCGGAGCGTGAAGCCGTTGTTGATTTTACAAAACCGTATTACAATACGGGACTTATGATTGCCGTCCGTACGGAAGACGCTGAAAAAGTGAAAAGCCTTGACGATTTGGCAGGAAAAATTATCGCAACCAAAACAGCGACGTCTTCCGCCGAATATCTCCGTACAACCTTCACAAAAGCGAAGGAAGTGAAACTGTTCCCGAATAACGACGGTCTGCTTTTCGAACTTATGGCCAAAGGCGTTGACGGGGTTTTCTTTGATGAAACGATTTTGCAGGACCTCGCAAAAGCTTCCAACGGCGCGGTGAAAGTTGTCGGTCCTCTTTACCAGGGTCAGTCTTACGGTATCGCCTTTCCCAAAGGCAGCGAGCTTGTGGAAAAAATCAATGCCGCTTATGACAGCATGGTGGAAGACGGCACATATAAAACTCTTTATATGAAATGGTTTGGTTCCGAACCTAAATAATAACTCGCAGTTCCAAGCCTGCGGTTTGTTCCGCAGGCTTGGTTCTTTCATTTAATCCATTTAAGGTGATTATGGCGTTTGAATTTCAACCACAAGTAATGATAGATTCTTTTCCTCTTTTGATCGGAGGATTGGAATATACTATTTTAATTACCGTTGCAGGTTTGGCTTTGGGGCTTTTTTTAGGCATTGTCGCAGGGCTTATCAATTGCGGAACGAACAAGTTTTTGAAATATGTCGCCACCGCTTATATTGAAACAATACGGGGAACCCCCCTCATTGTGCAGGTCATGTTCCTATATTTCGGGCTTCCTCTTGCGCTGGGGGTCCGTATTCCTCCTGTGACGGCGGGCGTTATCGCCATCGGGGTGAATGCCGGTGCGTATATTGCGGAAATCGTGCGCGGCGCGATTATTTCCATTCACCACGGGCAGGAAGAAGCCGCCCGTTCAACCGGCTTGAACAAATTTCAAACCATGCTTTATGTCATCTGGCCGCAGGCTTTCAGACGCATGATTCCGCCGCTCGGCAACCAATTCATCATTTCTTTAAAAGATACTTCCTTGCTTGTCGTCATCGGGGTTGCCGAACTGACGCGCCGGGGGCAGGAAATTATTTCAATCAATTTCAAAGCCTTTGAAATTTGGCTTGCCGTCGCACTTTTGTATTTGTGTTTGACGCTGAGCCTTTCCTATCTTCTCCGTCTGCTGGAAAGACGCATGAATGCCAAAATAATGAAAAACTGAACGTGAGATTATGACAAGAGCCAAAATCCACCTTTTGCCAACCGAATTACGCAATCAAATCGCTGCGGGCGAAGTTGTGGAAAGACCCGCCAGCGTGGTGAAAGAACTTGTGGAAAACGCCCTTGATGCGAATGCCACGGAAATTTCCGTTGTCATCGAGGATGGCGGACAAAGTCTTATTTCCGTTCAGGATAACGGTATCGGCATACCAAAAGATGAATTGGAACTTGCCGTTACCCGTCACGCGACAAGCAAACTGCAAACTTCCGCCGATTTATCCAATATTTCTTCCTATGGTTTCAGAGGAGAGGCTCTTCCAAGCATAGCTTCCGTTT
>DONZ01000014.1 GCA_003512875.1 Desulfovibrio sp.
CGTGTGATGGAACAAGGCAGCTATATTCCCGAAGGCTTCAACCTTCCGACGGTAACGCCTCCCTCATGGGCGACCATTTGCACCGGGGCATATCCCCGCACCCATGGTATCGAAGACTATTATTACTATATGGAAGGCGAAAGCCTTGAACATAAAAAAACAACCCAGGCTTTCGGTTCCGATATTCTCACCGCAGAAACCATTTGGGACGCATGGGACAAAGCCGGCAAAAAATCCATTGTCGTAAACTATCCCGTTTCCTGGCCCTCCAAAATGCAGCGCGGCGTCATGGTCATGGGACAAGGCATTTCTCCCATTGAAAAACGCTGGCCGCTGGTCGGTAACGAACACAAGGAATTTTTAGCTTCCGAAAGCGTCATCTCCACGGATTTTTATCATATGGGCTCACAAGGTAGCTTCGACAGGGCGAAAGGCTGGGCGAATCTTCCCGAAAGCGAAGACGATCCGCTGGAAATGGAAGTAACCATTAAATTCCGTGACTGCATGGACCCCCTTGAAGACCAAGTCTGGTATGTTCTTGCGCTTGATATGAACGGTGACGGCTACGATACCGTCGCCCTTTGCCCGGAACGCGATTACGGCAAGGCGTTTTGCACCATTAAAAACCGTGAATGGAGCGCTCCTATCAATCATGAATTCAAAGTCGCCGAAGACGGACGCATGGAAACAGGCACGTTCCGCTGCAAATTGATGAAACTTTCAGAAGACGCGGAGGATTTCCTCCTGTATGTGTCCGGTATCGCCGGACATCTCGGCTGGGTGGCTCCGGCAGGCGCCATGGACGGTATCGACCTTTCCAAGCAAATCACGGCAAACGACATCGGCTTGGTCGCTTACATGCATAAGGTCATCGACCTTGAAACCGTTGGCGAACTCGTCCAATTCCACAGCGATTGGCTTTGGAATGTGGTGGACGGACTGCTTAAGAAAAACCCCGACTGGGATTTGTTCTATATGCATTCCCACCCCATTGACTGGTTCTATCACGGCTTCCTCCATGAAATTGACAGCGAAGACCCTGAAAAGCGCAAAAACGCCCGCACCCTCGAACGGAAGATTTACGAAATTGAAGACACAATGCTTGGCCGCCTGCTCGATGCTTTCGGTGACGACTGCATAACCTGCATCTGTTCCGACCACGGAGCAACCCCCATCGGACCGATTCTCAATACGGCGCATGCCTTGAAACAAGCCGGGCTTTGTTCTTACGAGCCGAAAAAATCAGAAAACTATTGGGATATTTACGAAGAAACGGAAGGGTTCGACTATGTTCTCGACGTTTCGAAATCAGTCGCCGTTCCGCAGCGCTACATGTTCGTTTACGTGAACCTGAAAGGCAAATACCCCGGCGGCATTGTGGAAGCTGAAGATTACGAAAAAGTGCGTGACCAAATCATCGACGCCCTGCTTGATTACAAACACCCTGAAACCGGTGAACGTCCCGTGCTTTTGGCGGTACGCAAAGAAGACGCCCATGTGTTCGGTATGGGCGGGGCGCAAGCAGGTGACGTTGTTTACGCTTTGAAACCCGAATATATGGCAGAACACGGCTACGGTTTCCCGACCGGCGAATCAGGATGCGGCAGCCTTAAAAACCTGCTCATGTTCTATGGCGCCAATGTGAAAAAAGGCTTCCGTTACGAACGTCCGCGCTGGCTTGCAGATATTGTTCCGACCCTTTGCTATGTGACGGGAAATCCTGTTCCTGCCGATGCTGAAGGCGGTCCGATTTATCAAATCTTAGAAAACCCAAACTTAGTATAATATCAAAAAAGGAAAAATATCATGGCTGAAAAAAAAGCGATTATCATTTTCTCAAATGCTGTGGCATTTGACGCGGACAGTAAATTCGGTAAAAAATGCGCAACCTTTGCGCAAGCGGACGTGAACGGATTGGAAACCCTTGTGGCAAGCTACGGAAAAAGCGCCGCAAGCTGCGATGAGGCTGTAAAGGCGCTTGAAGCCGGAGAGGCTTGCGTATACACAAAAGACGGCAATATTGATGTGATTCTTGAAAATGTTGACCGCAGAACCCTCGTTGTCGTTGTTTCCGATAAGGGCGTTGCATTTTGGGGACACGGCGTAAACAATAAGGCGGGTGCGGTGAACCGTGCCGTCAACGCACAGGATATTTATGTAACCGTTGCCAACATCACCGATTTGCCGATCACGGCAGAATGCACCGGCGCTGTTTTATATCAAATGATGAAAGACCCGAACCTCAAAATTTCCGAAATCAACAAACTGAAAGAAGCGATCAGCCGCATGGAATCCGTTATCGCCCGTGACAACAGGGAACCATGGGATAAACACGACTGCGCATAATCAATCCGTACCCGCATTTGTTTTCACAAATGCGGGTACCGTTTTATTCAAAAACACCCTTTCCCTTTTTCTTTTATAACAAGCAGATGAAAACAATACCCCTATGACAAGGAGGGTCTTCCATGCTGTTTTTTATCAATAAATCCAATCCGTCGCTTATCAGGCGGATCGCTCTTGTCGGCGGAGATGAAGACAAAACGCTTTTGCTCGTTGGTGACGGCG
>DONZ01000206.1 GCA_003512875.1 Desulfovibrio sp.
CCGGAAAGACATAAGGATGCAAATCACAAGGGCGTATGATGTTGCCTTCGGTCATGGCTGCCAGATATTCGACGGCGCCGCGCAGCTCCCGCACGTTTCCGGGCCATGTGTAGGAGGAAAGAATGAGCAGTGTCTTGGGAGCGAAGCTTTTAATCGTGTTAAGATGTTTGCAGGCGTCAGCCAGAAAAGATTTCGCAAGCTCCGGAATGTCTTCCTGACGCTGCCTTAAAGGGGGGATATTAACATTTAATATATGTAAACGGTAAAACAGGTCTTCCCTGAATTCTTTGCGTTTGACAAGTTCTTCCAAAGGCTTGTTCGTCGCCGCGATAATTCTTACATCGATATTGACCAAGGAAGTGCCGCCGACCCGGTAAAATCCGTAATTATCAAGCACATGCAGAAGCTTTGCCTGCATGGGGAGGGGAAGTTCGCCAATTTCGTCCAAAAGCAGGGTGCCTTTGTCCGCCTGTTCAAAATAGCCTTTTTTCCCTGCCGGGTCCGCATTGGTGAACGCGCCTTTCTCATAGCCGAAAAATTCGGCGTCTATGAGTGTTTCCGCAATAGCGGCGCAGTTTATGGCGATGAAGGGCTTATCCTTTCTGGCGCTGTTTTCATGGATAAAAGAAGCCGCTATGCTTTTCCCCGTTCCGGTTTCGCCGAGGAGCAAAACGGAAGAATTTGATTTCGCAACTTTTTTCAATTGTTCCAAACAGTTTTGGAATGTTTTGCTTGAGCCTATGTATTTCGAGTTTTTCTCGTCTTTTTTAAATTCCCCTTTATACTGCTTCAAGGTTTGTTCCGCATCCACGACTTTCTTATGCAAATCGTCGTATTCCGTCATATCGCGGATAAGGGCGATAACTTTTTGCACGTTTCCGTTTTCGTCCAAAATGGGCGTGCTGGTATTGAGGCAATGCTTGCCATTGGAATAATCGTCGAACTGCGTGACGATTTTTTTTTGGGCTAAAGCGTCCAATGTCACGCAATTGGTGAATTTTCCCTGAATCATCGGAACGGTGACGTGTTTTCCGATGACGTCCCGGGAATTGATGCCCGCAATGCGTTTTAAGGCTTTATTGGCATAAAGCGTTATTCCGTTTCCGTTGATAATCCAGATACCGTCGTGGATGGAGTCGAGAATGACCTCGAAATCATGCAGCAGCAGCTCATACCGTTCGTTTTTCTGATGAGGCATTTCCAGCCAGAAAAGAGTGATGAGCGGTTCGTTTGCCGCGGCTGCCGTGCTGTTTTGAATTTTTTTTGTGAAATAAAGAAAATTTCTGTGTTCAATGGAAAAATTTTTAACGGTATCGTCAAAAGAAACCTGCTTTTCGTCATTAGGAAAGAGCACATTCGACTTTTTGAATAATTGCGGCAATTCTTTGCCGATTATCTTGTTTTCAGCCATATTGAAAAATTTTACGGCGTTTTTGTTTATTGCCAAAATTTTGTTTGTTTCCTCATGCAATAAACAGGCGCAAAGGCAAACGGGCGTTGACTGCAATATTTGTTCAAAAAATTCTTGATAGGTGGTTTCTGACATAACATTCCTAATTATAATGAAATAATGAAAGCCAAGTTATATTTGCATTGAATATCAGACAAAAAAGAAGAAATCAAGTTGTATTTGCATTGATATTTTATAACAAGCTGTAATCATAAAGAAAAAAGATTTTGTATCGAAATTTCTTTTTGTCTGATTTTCAGAATGTTTTTTGTGGAAATCATAGTGAAGAATAACATTATTTTATTGACATTGTTTTTTTTTTTTTTTTTATTCAACTACTTAAAACCAAATGAAATTTTGTACAAATACAATTTCTTATTGGTCCAATCTTTTTAAAGGAGTGTTTTTATGAAATTAAAAGCATTGTTAATGAGTGTGGCGGCATTGTTTCTTGGCGCAGCAAGCGCCTTTGCCGCTTATGACGGTCCGAAACTGAGCTTCAGGGTTGCTCACACCACTCCTCCCGGAAACCATATCACCTTGGCTTTTGAAAAATTCAAAGAGCTTGTCGAGGAAAAAAGTGACGGAAAAATAAAAGTTCAGGTTTTCCCAAACGCTATTTTAGGCAGTGACCGCGTATTGATGGAATCCGCTCAGCGCGGAACCATTGAAATGGCTGTCAGTTCAACTCCGAATATGGCAAGTTTTTCTCCTGTGTTCCAAGTATTTGATTTGCCGTACATCACGTCTCCGAAGTATCAGCAAAATTTTTATGCCGCTATCGATAACGGTCCGCTGGCTGATTATATGAAAAATGTCGCAAATGAAATCGGTCTTGAGCCGGTCATGTGGGCGGAATACGGTTATAGGCATTTTGTGTCTGTAAAGCCTATGAAAACAATAGACGATTTGGCGGGTATTAAAATGAGAACAACGGATTCATCCGTTGAAATTGAAGTTGCAAAAGTCCTTAAAATGAACCCGACACCGGTCGCATGGGGTGAAACCTATACGGCATTGCAGCAAAAAACCATTGACGGCGAAGGCAATACGTTTCCGCATCTTTATGGCGCCAAACACCATGAAGTGTTAAAATATGCCATGACTTCCGCACATAACTACTGCATGCAGGTGATGATGGCCAATAAGAAGTGGTGGGATTCCCTTGATCCGAAAGCGCAGGAGCTTATCCGCGAAGCCGCCGCCGGAGCTGTGGAATATCAAAGAACCGTTTTATACCCCGAAAACGAAGCGAGAGCCCGTCAAGGTTTTATTGACGCGGGTATTCAAATCATCGATCTGACGGATGAACAGCTTGCCGACCTAAGAAAAATGGTACAGCCTGTTTGGGATAAATTCCTGCCTATATTGCCTGCCGAACTGGTGCAGTTGGTGCAAGACACCCAAAAGTGATTTTTTTGTGTTCATGAAAGCCGCTGTCCCCGGCAGCGGCTTTTTTGGGAGAATTATATGAATAAGCTTACAAAGGCTGCTGATAATTTGGAAAAGCCTTTTCTTTTCATCGGCATACTTTTCATGATTTTTGTTATCACGTATCAAACGTTTTTCAGATATTTTGTTTCTTCTTCCATGGAGTTTTTATCTTCGCGGACCGTTCTTGATTTCTTCGGTTCAGCATTGGGTTTTTCAGGCGTTAATGATTTATTTGCTTTCTGGCGTGAACGTTTGAGCAATATTGTCGGGTATGCCGTTTGGACGGAAGAAGCGGCACGGTATGTTTTTATTTGGACGACGTATCTGGCTATTCCCCTTGCAATAAAAAGACGGACCAATATCAGGGTTGACGCTCTTTTTGTAAAATTTTCCGAACGTGTTCAAAATTTGCTTTGGGTATTTATTGATTTGCTGCTTTTGTTTTTTACGTTCACCATTTTTTACAAGGGGATTGAATTTGTCAATATGCAGAGGCAGTTTCCGCAGGTGACGGCGGCTCTCCGCCTGCCGTATTACATTCCTTATTTGATTTTGCCGCTCGGCTTTGGCTTGATGCTGATAAGAACTTGCGAATCGTTGTATGGACAATTCAAACGTACCGGAATCAAAGATTTCTGCATTGG
>DONZ01000078.1 GCA_003512875.1 Desulfovibrio sp.
GGTGCTGCCGGCAAAGCTGATACCGCCCGTTAAAAGTAGCTGCAAGAATTTGGAAAGGTTTCGTTTTATTGTTCCGCTTATTTCCGCAGTGGAACTTTGCAGGTCTTGAAAACCGGGAATGGCGTCCAGCCATATGTAAACATGATTGATATATTGTTCAGCCACAGGGGGTAGTTCCAATCCTTTATCGACCCACAGGAGAATGGTTTTATAGCCGTTGACAGCCTGCGGAGTGACAAGAACCGTAATCAGGACAATGGGAATGATAAAAAGCAGGGCGAGGCAGGCATAGTAAATCCCGACAGAAAACCAAATGCTGAATTTTTTGTTGAGCCGCTGAAAAAAAGGATAGGTTAAAAACGCTATGGCGCTTGCCATAATGATAAGATTTGTCTGTGAATGGAAAAGCAAAATCCAACATAAAACGGCAAGGCAAGCCAAAATCCGTGACTGCAGTTTAGGGTTCATTTACTCATGTTCCCATGGAAAAATAAACCATGTGTTTTGGTCTACTGCTGTGATATACGAATCTATAAGCGTTTTATAGTCTTCCTTGATATAAAGGCTGGCATAATGAGCGGCAGGAAAGAGTTTGCGGACCATTTTCGCCGTGTTTCCGGTATTTACAATATCGTCGATGACAAGCAGGTTTTTGTCGGGCAAAGAAGAAATTTTTATGATATGTTCTTGGTTTTGATTGGTATCAAAGCAAACAGTGTCAATAACATGGATATTGAGTTCCCGTGCAATAAGGGCGGCGGGCACAAGCCCTCCCCGGCAAACGGCAAGGATTGCGTCAAATTTTTGTATTTCTTTCAGCTTATTGGCTAAACGCAAAGCGTCACGGTGAACTTGCTCCCATGTGACAGGAAAAGTATTGACGGTTTTGTTTTGCATGACAGCTCCTTACTTTTTCGGTTTTGAAACAATGGGTTTTGAAAGGTAGAGAGTTTCCAAATATGCGTTCCTAAGCGCCACATACGGGTCTACGGCATGGGAAGTGATTGCTTCATAAGGCGGAATAAAATCGTCTAATCCGTTGAAAGCCAAGAAAAGTTCCGTCGGGGTATAGACATACCACGCTATGAGATAGTCGAAAGCGTTGCTGAACACATCAACCCCGGTGCCGACGGTTTCACGGATCGTGGAAGGTCCGTAAAAAGGAATGACAAAATACGCTCCTTCCGGAAAGCCCCATTTTGCCAGCGTGTAGCCGAAGCGGAGATTTTCTGGGGTATAAGGGGAAAGGGGCTTGTTGTTGACGCTTGCCACATCGACAAAGCCCAGGCTTGTTGTCGTGTTGACAATAAATCTCCCGATTTCAATAAAAAACTGATCGACATCTCCTTGTAAAAAAGCATTTAACATGCGTTTCGGGGTTTTTATGTTTTCACGGAACGCTTTGAAACCCGTGCGGATTTCCGGGGTGGTGATGTCGCCGTATTTGTTATGGGCCGGTTTCAGAACACGCATCAAAGCATAATCATTGATATTGTGCCAAAACGTGTTCCACGCTCTGAACGTGTCATCATGCGGAACAAAAGAAGCCTCGTCCTCGTATTCGTCATCAAAATAATCATCATCGAAATAATCCTCGGAAACAATGACTTCAGGTGGGATAATCAACTGTTTCGCAAAGGAAAAACCAACGGCATTGCTTACGCAAAATGCCGCGCATAAAAAAAATGTGAAAAGGATTTTTGGCATATGTGTTTTCATTATTTATTTTTTAGCTGTGTCTTTGTTTTTTTCTTTGGTTCCGATTTCATTTTTCTTATCGTTTGCTTTTTGTTTGATACGGGTGATGAGCTCTTCCGGGCTTGCCTTGATTAAAATATCATGGAATTGTTCGCGGTAATTTTTAATCATGCTGATTCCTTCGATGATGACATCATAGACAACCCAAATGTCGTTTTTTACAATCATGCGGAATGATACGGGATAATCCTTTTCCTGTCCTTTAAAGAGCGTATGGACTTCAACTTTTTTACCGTCCTTGGAGCGGACTTCGCCGACATAGGCGAGGGTTTCCCCGTTATAGGAATTGAGCGCGTCGATATAGGAATTTCTAAGCAATTCGGTGAACGCTTCAGTAAAGCGTTTTTTTTGTTCAGGAGTGAACTGGCGCCATTTAGGTCCGACAGTACGGGTCGCAAACTCTTCAAAGTCAAAGAAGCTGATCAGCTCTTTTTCGATTTCTTTCAATACGTTCGGTCTTGTTTGCGGATTTTGAAATTCTTCCTGCAAAAGGAGATTGAAAATTCTTGCGCTGCCGTCTTCAACACGCTGTTTCGGTGTTCCAGGGTCGGCAAAGGCTGCGCAGACGGAAACCGATAATGCCAATAAACAGGATAGGATTACTTTATACATCATAAACTCCCAAATACGTATTTTGAAATGAGGGCGATTAAATCGACAGGCGGTTCTGTATCCGTAATATATGCCCCTTCGGCTAAAAGCTCGTCAGAGCCTCCCGGAGTGAGTTCCACAAATTTATCGCCTATAAGCCCGCTTGTTTTTATCGCCGCCATTGTATCTTCGCTCAACGCAACGGTATTGTTGACTTTCATGCTGATTTTGGCTGTATATGTTTCCGTGTCAAGCTCAATGGCGCTGACACGTCCCACTTGGACACCGGAAATTTCAACGTTCGCACCGTTTCTTAACCCTTGGACGGAGGAAAACTGCGCTTCAACGGTATAGGTGTTGCTTCCGAGAATTTCCATTTTCCCCAGTTTTACGGTTAAATAGCCAAGGCAGATAAGGCCGATTAAAACAAATATTCCGACAGCGCTTTGTTTTTTTACCATGATTACCTCAAAATATCTTTCTTAATGTGTTTAACTTTCGAGCCATGCATCAAGGGCTTGGCGCACTTCCGGATTATCCGGAAGCACATGGTTTTGTTTTTGCGTTTCTTCCTGTTCCAGAAAATTTTTGATATAGGGGTCGGAAGAGGAGAAAAAGTCTTCCTTTGTGCCGTTGAAGTGGGCGATACCGTCTTTGACAAGCAGAATATGGTCGGCAACGCGGCTTACGCTGTTCATGTCATGGGTGATGAGGATAGTGGTCATATGCTGATAGTAAGATTGCATATCCAGCAAAAGCCTGTCCATCCGCAGGGACGTGATCGGGTCAAGTCCGGAGGTCGGTTCATCGTAAAAAAGGAGGGGGGGCTCTGTGATGATAGCTCTTGCAAGCCCTGCCCGTTTTCGCATGCCTCCTGACAACTCACTGGGATACCGGTAGGCTGCGTCTTTCAATCCCACCAGATCAAGGATTTCAAGCACGGCTTTCCTGATGGTTTGTTTGGAAAGCTTGGTATGTTCCATTAAAGGAAGGGCGACATTGTCAAGCAAATTGAGGGAACTCAGCAAAGCGCCGTCTTGAAAGAGAACGCCGAACCGCCTGCGCATGATACGGAACGATTTTTCATTGAGAGCTGTCACGTCTTTATCCGCAAAAAAAAGTTTTCCGCTTTTAATGGGAATAAGCCCTAAAAAAGTTTTTATGAGCGTTGTTTTGCCGCAGCCTGATTCACCCAAAACAGCCGTGATTTTTTGTGCGGGGATATGGGCGTTCATGCTTTTTATAACCGTAACGTCTTTATAACCGGAAGAGAGATTTTCAATTTTAATATCCCAAGCTTTTTGTAATGACGAATTCATAATGGTTCCTATAAAAGAATGGAGCTGAGAACATAGTCGGCAACTAAAATCAATACGCAGCTTGTGACAACTGCGGAAGTCGTCGCATTTCCTACAGCGACAGGACCTTTGGAGTCTTTTCTGTCATGCACGAAATAGCCTTGGTAGCAGCAGATTAAAATAACGATAACGGCGAAAACAAGGGATTTGAGCATACAGCCGTTCACATCGCTCAGCATTACGGAAGATTCTATGCCGGACATATAGCGTCCGCTGTTGAGCCCTAAAAGGACGCAGGCGGACAAATAACCGCCGATAAGTCCGATGATGTTGAAAATCGCCGTGAGCAGAGGAAAAGAAATCAGCGCCGCCCATAATCTGGGACTGACCAGATAGCCGATAGGATGAATATCCATAACTTCAAGAGCGTCGATTTGGTCGCTGATACGCATGACGCCGATTTCGGCTGTCATGGCGCTTCCCGCCCTTGCCGCAACCATGATGGCTGTTAGGACAGGACCCATTTCACGGATGAGGGTCAAAGAAATGAGTGAGCCGAGCATGCCTTGCGCTTCAAACATGCTCATGGCGTAAAAAGCTTGCAGTCCGAGCACAAGACCGGTAAAAATCCCGATGAGCAAAATAACGAAGATCGATTGCGCCCCGATGACGAAAACTTGATTGAAAATTTTGTTTAACAAGTGACGGACATTTTTGGTGGCAATAACTGCATCAAAAAGAAAAAGGGTCAGTGCGCCCAACGTGTCAAGTATCTTTATGAAAATATCAATAGGTATTTTGTATATCATATATTTTCCCGCGTTTATTTAAATAGACTATTTTTTTTGTTTTGGCAATAAAAATAAAAACGGGTTAATGGGGCTTTTGCTTGTCAGAGGATAAGAAAAGAAGTATAAGGAATTATCCATTTGAAAATGAGGTGCGATTATGTGCTTAGCAGTTCCCGTATGCGTTACGGAAGTTTTGGAAGACGATATGGCGAAAGTCCGTGTGGGCGAGGGGGAAACATATCTGACCGTTTCCACCATGCTTTTGGAAAATCCTCCTGAAATTGGCGATTACATGATAGTTCATGCCGGTTTCGCCCTTCGCGTGCTTGAAGAAAAAGAAGCCGGTGAGGCTTTGGCTTTATTGAAAGAAGTGGCGCAGAGCGGGCAGGTAGTGGAGTTTTAATCGTCTTTGGGGTGCGGAATGCGAAAAAGTTATTTTGTTCTGATTCTTTGTGCTGTCGGGTATTTGCTCAGCCTCTTGTCAAGAAGCTGTCCTACCGTGCTTGTCGATTACATGGCGCTTGATTTTGCTTTCACACCGCAGAATATCGGATACGTCAGCGCCGCAACCATGTTTTCTTACGGTTTCATGCAGCTGCCTGCCGGAATTTTGGCAGACGTTTTCGGACCTCGGAAAATTTTAATTATTTTTACCTTGATTGCAGGTTTTTCAACCCTTTGTTTCGCTTTTTCCCAAACACAGACGCAGGTGATTATTTCCCGTTTCTTTATCGGGGTAGGGGTATCCTTATCCGTTATTTCCATTACCATGCTCAGCCTTTGGTTCACCCCGCAGACCTTCGCGAGGGCGAACAGCATATTGTGCGGCATAAGCGAACTGGGACCGGTTTTAGCCGCGACCCCGCTTTTGTTTGTCACGCAAATTCTGACATGGCGCGGTGCTATGCTTCTTATGGCTGCGATTATTTTAGGGCTGACCTTTTGCTGGTTTTTCTTTATTCCGGAAATTTCCCCTTATCAGACGCCCAAAAAAGAAAAAGCAACATTCAAAGGGGTGATGAAAGGGCTTTTGATTGTTGTGAAAAATAAGCATTTTTGGCCTATGTGCTTATGGCAGATGGTGGCGACCGGTTCCATTTATATGATGATAAATCTTTGGTTTATCGAATACATGCAAAAAACTTCCTCCTATGGTTTCATGCAGCTTTCTTCCGTTATTTCCATTGGCGGGACATGTCTTATTTTTATTCAATTTTCCGTAGGCTTCTTATCTGACATGGTTTTCCGCAGCAGGAAAAAGGTCCTTATCCTGATCACCGTGATTTATGCAGTTCCTTGTTTCTTGTTCGTGTTCGCCGCAGGACATTTGAATTACGTCATGTTTGTCATTTTGGGCATCATGTTCATGTGCGGGGTTTCGGGTTCCAATATCTGCAATACCATGGTGAAGGAAATCTGTCCGAAAGAGCTGACCGGTACGGCACTCGGTTTGTTCAACATGTTTTATCCCCTATGGACGGCTTTGACGCAAATATGGTTCGGGAAAATTTTAACCTATTCAGCGCAGGCTGGCTATGATACGGTACGTTCGTATCAAATGGCTTGCGGGCTTGTTTTATTGAGCGCCGTTCTCGCTCTTGTCTGCAGTTTCGTCGCCAAGGATACCTATGTGTTTTCCCATGCGGAGCAGCAATGAAGCGAAGTGAGGAAAACGGACCTGCCAAACCATAAAAGAAAAAATATCATGAAGATACAGGAAATTCCCCTTTTTGCCATTCAAGGATTTAAAGCAGGACATGCTCATGACAGCGAAGGAGGCACGGGGGTAAGCGTATTTCTTTTTGACAAACTTAGCCCGGTCGGCTGTGATATCCGCGGGGGAGGACCTGCGAGCCGTGAAACGCCTTTGCTTGACCCTCAAAGGGGAGCGGGCGGGCTGCATGCCCTTGTGCTCTCCGGCGGCTCCGCCTTTGGCTTGGATGCGAGCGGAGGAGTCTTGCGGTATCTTGAGGAGCGAGGCATCGGCTTTGATGTCGGTGTGACGAGGGTTCCTTTGGTCTGCCATTCCTGCATTTTTGATTTGGCTGTGGGAAGTCCTTATATCCGTCCCACTCGGGAAATGGCTTATGAAGCCTGCCAAAATGCCCGTAATGATTTTTTTAAAGAAGGTTGTGTCGGTGCGGGCATAGGCGCGAGCACCGGAAAAATTTGCGGTATGGAATATGCCATGAAAACGGGAATTGGCGCGTATGCCGCGGAATGCAACGGAATACAGGTTGGTGCCGTCGTTGTATTAAATGCTTTGGGAGATGTTTTTATTCCCGAAACAGGACAAAAAATAGCAGGTCTTTTAGCACCCGATAAAAAATCTTTTTCAGCTGAAAGAACTGTGCAGACGGAATTTTTAAAATTTTTGTCAAAAGAAGAGCAAAATATTTTTGCGCAAAAAGAAAGCATTGCCAATACGACACTGGGCATTGTGTTTACAAATGCCCGATTTGACAAAGCAGGTCTTGCAAAAATTTCTTCTGTGACGCATAACGCTTTCGCCCGCGTCATCAGCCCGGTGCATACCATGGCGGACGGCGACACTGTCTATACCGTGAGTTTAGGACAGAAAGAAACGGATATCAACGCCTTGGGCGTACTCAGCACGCTGGTGATGGAAAAAGCCCTTATCCGGGCTGTGACAACCGCAGTCCCCCTCTATGGATTGAAAAGTTATTCCGATATTATCGATAATCAGTAAAAAAGCGGGTTATGCAAAATACTGTGTTGTCTTGCGGATTTTTATGTCCGCGCCCGAGCTGTTTTCAAGAATGAATTGGCTGAAGGTTATGGGAGAAATATAGCCTTCTTCCCAAGACAAGGTCATTTTCACGGCAAAATCAGGGTGTTCGGCCTTTTCGTATGCAATGAGCACAGGGCGGATATTGCGGGATTTCAATATGCCTTTTTTATTTGTTTTGCTGTGCATAATTTCTTTTTGCAGGGCAAATTGCTCCATACGGTTCCAAATGGTTTCATTATCATAGCGCGTATGCCCCAAAAGGAAGGTTTCCCTGACGGCGCTGCCTATTGTTCCGGTAAGGGGCATTTCTTCTATATGGGTGATTTCCATGCCGCGCAGCATATGGGGGTTCAGCGCTTTGACAACTTCTTCCTTTTTCATGCGGGTTCGCAGGGTTATGGCGAACCATTCCGCTTCGCTTTCTATGCTTGTTGTCAGCGCCATGCCGAACGTGAGCAGTGGCATGGGGTGAAAGCCTTGGGAAAACGCCAAGGGCAGTTTAGCTCTCCGCATTGCCCTATCGAAAAGAGCTTGTATTTCCAGTTGGCTTAAAAAAGCCGCTTGTCCCAATTTCCTATGCCAAATACGGTAACGGACGGCTTTTTGTTTGAGGCTGTCGGCAATATGCGGCGCTTCAGCTTTTTGGTTGGGATTAGGAGCCGGGATTTCACCGAATTCAATCTGATCTCTGCTTGTTTGGTTGAGTTTCGTTTGCAGCGGGCCGTCCCCGTCTTCTTTGAGAAGCGAAGGACCTGCCTTCGTATCGCATGCGCCGCAATTTCGGCAGGCATGGTAACGGCAATCTTCCGTGATTTTTTCTTGCAGGGCGCGTTCTCTTTC
>DONZ01000039.1 GCA_003512875.1 Desulfovibrio sp.
CGTGGTGACGGTTTTGGATTGGTTGCAAAATAACAAATTGCTGGAGGAATCAGGCGGGGCGGAACGGCTCGCCATGCTTGCGGAGTCTGTCGTCAGCGGAGCGAACGCGCCCTATTATGCGAAAATTGTGCGTGAAAAATCTTTGCTCCGTTCCCTTATTCAGTCTTCAGCCCATATCATCAGCTCTTGTTACGACGGCACCAATGATGTTTCCATGCTGCTTGATGAGGCGGAAAAAACGATTTTCAGCATTTCAGAAAAAAATGACACTAAAACGTATTTGGGAAGCGAGGAAATCGTCAATAAAGTTTTTGAAACCATCACAACACGTTTCAAGAATAAGGGGCGGACAACCGGGCTTGCCACTGATTATATCGAACTTGATAAAATGACAGGCGGTTTTCAGCCTTCTGACCTGATTATTTTGGCAGCCCGTCCTTCCATGGGAAAAACGGCATTCGCCCTCAATTTAGCGGCAAGGGCAGCCATAAAAAATAATGCCACGGTGGCGATTTTTTCCTTGGAAATGAGCAAGGAATCGCTTATGGAGCGTTTGCTTTGTTCATGGGGGCATGTGGAACTCGGCAAGGTCCGTAAGGGAACAATGGAGCCGGAAGATTGGAATAAAATCACTGATGCGGCTTCTGTGCTTACGGCAAGCAAGATTTTTATCGACGATTCTTCCATGCTGACCCCTTTGGAACTTCGGGCGCGCTGCCGGCGTATTCATGCCCAGCACGGTTTGGACTTTGTCGTTATTGACTATCTGCAGCTTATGCATTCCGCCAGAAACGACTCCCGCGAACTGGAAATTTCCGATATTTCAAGAAATTTGAAAGCATTGGCAAAAGAACTCAATATTCCAGTGCTTGCCCTTTCGCAGCTCAACCGTAAAACAGAAGAGCGTTCCGACAAACGCCCCATGCTTTCCGATTTGCGTGAATCCGGAGCTATTGAGCAAGACGCCGATTTGATTATGTTCATACACCGCGATGATTACTATGCTTCCAAAAAGGGCGAAACCGACCGAAACGGCAAAGCGGAAATCATTATCGGCAAGCACCGTAACGGTCCGACCGGTTCCATAGAGCTTTTGTTCATTCCGCAGTACACGGCATTCGGCGACTTGGAATACCGTTCTTATAACATTGAGGAAGCAGAAGGAAGAGGGACGGAAACAACGGCAACGTAGTTAAAAAATTTTTATTTTGCTTCTTTACAAAATAAAATTCGTTCTTAATATTTTTTTATCAAAATAAGGAGATTCTTATGTGGGAATATACGGATATAGTGCGCGATCATTTTCTCAATCCGAGAAATGCCGGTGAAATGCCCGATGCGAATGCCATCGGCGAAGTCGGCAGTCTTGCCTGCGGTGATGCTTTGAAATTGTTTTTGAAAATCAATGACAAGGGCGTTATCGAAGATGCAAGCTTCCAAACTTTCGGCTGCGCAAGCGCCATTGCTTCAAGTTCCGCCTTAACGGAGATCATCAAAGGTAAAACCGTTGAAGAAGCAAGCAAAATCACCAATAAAGACATTGCGAATTATTTAGGCGGTCTGCCAAAAGAAAAAATGCACTGTTCCGTGATGGGTGAAGAAGCTCTTGAGGCGGCAATTCGCAATTATAAGGGCTTGCCTCCGTTGAAACATGAGGAAGAAGGAAAATTGGTTTGCAAATGTTTCGGCATTACGGATAATCAAATTATCAAAGCTATCCGTGAAAATAATTTGCAAACGGTTGAAGAAGTGACGAATTTTACAAAAGCAGGCGGTGCGTGCGGAACGTGTCTGGACGCCATAGCCCAAATTTTGGAAGTAGAAAAGAATGCCGGGCTTGCTTTGCACGAACTTAAACCTGTGACGAAAAAGCCTTTGAGCAATATTCAAAAAATGCAAAAAATCATTCAGGTGATTGAAGAGGATATACGTCCGAGATTGACACAGGACGGCGGAGACATCGAACTTGTCGATGTCGTGGACAATAAGGTTTTTGTTTCTTTGCGCGGTGCTTGTTCTTCCTGCCGCGCAAGCGCCGTTACGTTGAAAGATGTCGTGGAATCAACATTGAAAGAACATGTTGACGGAAATATTACCGTTGTGCAAGCATAACACCGAGGCTTAATATGTCCAATATCATTTATTTTGACAATAATGCAACGACGCAGGTCGCCCCTGAAGTTTTAGAAGCGATGCTTCCTTTTTTCAAAGATATGTATGGCAATGCGTCCAGCATGCATAGCTTCGGCGGACAGGTTGGCAAACATATCGCTGCTGCGAGAGAACAAATTGCGGAATTGCTGGGTGCGATGCCCGATGAAATTTTATTCACTTCCTGCGGCACGGAAAGTGACAATACCGCTGTTATTTCCGCCATTGAAACACAGCCTGAGAAAAAGCATTTCATCACCACCCGCGTGGAGCATGCCGCCATGCTTGCCATGGGCGATTATCTTGAAAAGAAAGGCTATGATGTAACCTATCTTTCTGTCGACAGCAAAGGACAGCTTGATTTGGCTGAACTTGAAGCCGCAATCCGTCCCGATACCGCTTTGGTTTCCATTATGTTCGCCAACAATGAAACCGGCACGGTTTTTCCCATTGCCGAAATTGCCGAAATAGTTAAATCAAGAGGCGTGCTTTTGCATGTGGACGCTGTGCAGGCAGTTGGCAAGGAAATTATTGATTTGAAAAAATTGCCTATCGATTTCTTGGCGTTATCCGGGCATAAACTTCATGCGCCAAAGGGAATAGGGGTTTTGTATATTCGCCGCGGAACACGCTTCCGCCCATTTTTGCGTGGCGGGCACCAAGAACGGGGGCGCCGCGCTGGTACGGAAAATTCTCCTTACATTATCGGCTTGGGAAAAGCCTGCGAGCTTGCAGGAAAAAATATAGCGCAGGAAAGAACAGAAGTTGCAAGGCTTCGTGATATGCTTGAGCAAGGCATTGTTTCTCAAATTCCCAATTCCATTGTCAATGGCGACAGGGAGCACCGTTTGCCCAATACGACAAGCATCGCGTTTGAAGCTGTCGAAGGTGAAGCAATTTTGCTTATGCTCGACCAATTCGGTATTTGCGCAAGTTCCGGATCCGCCTGCACTTCCGGCAGTTTGGAGCCAAGCCACGTGCTTCGTGCCATGGGGGTTCCGTTTACCTATGCCCACGGTTCCGTCCGTTTCAGCCTTTCCCGCTATTCAACGGAGGAAGAAGTGAAAAAAGTGATTGAAGTGACACCTAAAATCATTGAAAATTTAAGAGCCATTTCACCTTTCAGGGGTAAGAGCTTCTAGAATTTTTAAAAATAATTTTTTGAAAAGCCTTTACAAATCGTGAAGGCTTTTCTATTATTTATCATATGAAAACAGAACTGTTATTTGATACCATCATAGAAAATTTCATAAAGCTGAAAAAACAAAGCACACTTCTTGACGATATCGCCAAAACATGGATTGCTTCCTTAGAGCAGGGCAATACGGTCATTTTTTGCGGCAACGGCGGGTCTGCCGCCGATTCGCAGCATTTATCCGCCGAGCTTGTGGGCAGGTACAAGAAAAACCGTTCCGCGTTAGCCGCTTTAAGTCTTACTGTGGATACTTCGGCAATAACGGCTATCGCCAATGATTTTGGGTATGAGCATGTTTTTGCGCGCCAGCTTGAGGGCGTGGGAAAAAAAGGGGATTGTCTTGTGGGGATTTCCACATCCGGCAATTCGCAAAATATCATCAACGCTTTTTTAAAAGCCAAGGAAATGGGGATAAAGACAGTCGCTTTTACCGGGGAGCATGGCGGAAAAATGAAAGAATTGGCTGATATTTGTTTGAATGTTCCCTCGA
>DONZ01000035.1 GCA_003512875.1 Desulfovibrio sp.
TAATTCCTTTTTTTGCGCTGACGCTTCTTTTCTCGCTTCGTTAATAATGCGTGTCGCCAAATCTTTGGCGTCGCCCAAGCGTTTGGCTGTCACCCTGTTTTGTATGAAACAGCCGGCAACGATACCGACAATAGCAGTGAGAATAATACTGACGGATAATGAGATTATATACATTTTTTCCTCTTTATAAAAAAGCCTTTAAAAAATAAAATCAAGCGGTAATGCTTGATTGCTGGCGTATTGCAAGGGTATTTAACAGATAAGGGAAGATTTAATGTGAAACCCCAAGATGCCGTGACCAATAAGGGCACGTGACCTGGCTTGCCAGGGTGGGAATATCAGCAAAACTTCAGGCTTCCTTGCGGCAAGGCATGCACACCATTTTGTCTATCAACTCCCTAAAATCGCTTGTACGGCCGGCACCATTGAATTGCAACACGTACACCTCAGGGGATATATTTCAAATAATCCTATTGCGGATTATCAGGAATACAATCATCTATTTTTTTCAGCAAAGAAATAAGGAAAGTATTCAGGTTCTTAGCCTTGTCTTTTTGCTGCAATAAATCATCAGTAATACCTAAGAGCAAAATCGCCAATAATCTGTCACGAGTGAGATTACCGCCATGTACTTTTAGTTCTTCATAAAGGCTTTGCGCGTATTCATGGGCTTTTTGAACCCGTTCGCCGCTTGCTTCGGTTTTGAACGATACGTTCACCAGGTCAAAAGCATTGAGATTATATTCTTGCATAAAAATTGTTTATTCGGTTAAAACAGTTTCAATTTTTTGCATCAATACTTCAAGACGTTCTTTCACAAGTTGTACGTTTTGCTGTTCGCTCTTGAGCGTACCAATATATTGAGAACTTTCTTCCAATTTTTGTTCATAAGAGGAAAGCTGCTCTTGCAAAACCGAGTTTTCTGTTCTTAATCTTTCAATTTCCGCAAGTAATGCATCTACACGTTTTTCTAAAAGTTCTAAAAGTTCCATAAATTTTTTTTATCATAGCGAAGAATAAAAAGCAAGCCTTGGAAGTGAAATTTCCCAAATTTTCCAAAGAAAACATTTTATAATGAATGAAAAAGCAGGACAGAAAGAAATCCCGCCAATTCCCATAAGATGCAATTTGCTCCCAAGAAGTCGCCGTTATAGCCTTTTTCTTTTTGAGCCAAGCGGTATAACGGCAGGGAAAAGAGAAAAGAAATCGTTGTGCAGATGATGATTAATGAGGCATTAAAGCAAAGGACTGAAAAAATGAAAATAAAAAAATACCATGCCGGCACGGAGCTTTTATTGAAATTTTCAAAAAGTATTTTTGAAAGGGAAAATTCTTGGTTTTGAGGTTCGTAAATTTGTGAACAAAAGGGGAGTGTCAATAAGCCCAATCTGCTCCAAAAACCGACAAAAATCATTTCTTCCATAAAGGACCAATAACTTTTTTGAGTGATATTTATTTCCAAAATTCGGCTTATGAGAGTCATTCCGAAGAGGAAATAGAAAATAAGCGCAAGCGCTCCGAAAGAACCTATTCTGCTGTCTTTCAGTATTTTTCTGAACTCTTCTCCTCTTTTGCCGCTTCCAAAAGCGTCGGCAACATCCGCCAGTCCGTCATGGTGAAGACCTCGGATAAGCAGGCAGCCGCAGAAGAGAAAAACAAGGGCGGAAAGAAGATAATTATTTAAAATTATTTGAAATAACAATGAAAAACAGGCGGAAAGAAAAAAAAGAACGGCTCCGACAAACGGATAGCAATATATGCTTTTTTGCATGACCGCATGAGAATATTCTTTGCCTTTCACCAGAATGGTTAAAAAAGAAAAGGCAGCATGAAAATATTGTTTCATAACTGATTGCAAAAAAAGCAATATTTAGTTTTTGGTTGAAATATTGAACGTCAATGAATAAATTTGATGGAAAAAGTCCACATATTCAATATATACGTGGTTCGGAGTCACAATGCGCGCCGAGCTGAAATTCAAAATACCTTTCACTCCCGCTTCAATGAGCTGGTCGGCGGCTCTTTGAGCGCGTTCCGGCGGGGTTGTGATAATCCCAAGCTCGATACCCAGTTCGGGGACTTTTTCCTGCAAGCGCTTGGAGCAAAAAATTTCCAATCCGTAAGCGACTTCGCCGATTTTGAAAGGGTCGCAGTCAAAAGCTCCGACAATTCTGATGCCGCGGCGGTTAAATTCTTGGTGGTTCAATAAAGCACGACCTAAGTTTCCAACGCCGATAAGGGCTGTGCGCCATTCTCTGTTGGCATGAAGGCAGTCTTTAATCGCATCCAAAAGATAATCAACATAATAGCCCACCCCACGCACTCCAAACTCACCAAAATACGCTAAATCCTTACGGACTTGGGAAGCATTGACATCACAAGCCGTTGCAAGCGGTTCGGAGGAAGTAATTTTGATATTGTCTTTTTTCATTGTTTCCAAAACCTGCATATAGGTTGCAAGTCTTTGGATAGTCGCTCTGGGAATATGATCGTATTTTTGCATGGTGGAAAAAAGGGCTAAAAGTTAAGTACAAAAGGAACAAGTCCTTTTGTACTGTACAGTATTACATTTTTACGAAGAGTAAGATAAGGTCTATCAAAAGAGCATAAATACAAAGAGATTCGATAAATGCAAGACCTAAGATAAGGGATTGAGAGATTTTGCCGCTTGCTTCAGGATTGCGGGCAATACCTTCACAAGCAGATTTCACTGCAAGACCTTGACCGATACTGCAGCCTGCTGCTGCAAGCCCGATGCCGAGAGCTGTGCCTATGGCGATAAGACCGAAACCGGTGGAGAAAGCATCTCCTTCAGCTGCAAAAGCGACAGTTGCGAAAGAGAGCATCATAAGAGTGTTAAGTGCGGTAAGAAGTGTTTTACGCATTTCTAAATCCTTTATTTGTTATATTGTTTTGGTCAGTTGACCATTCCCCACTATTTTAATGGTTCCGCTGTATTAATGGGCGTGTTCAATCGCACCTTTGATATAAATCAAAGAAAGAACGAATAAAATGAATGCCTGCAAGGTTTTTCCCAAAAGGAAAAGGAAATATAAAGGCACAGTGCCAAGCAGGGCGCCGATATAAATGCTTGCGCCGAAGCTGAAGAAAATAAGCAGCGTCATTTCTTCGCCGAAGATATTGCCGAACAGACGCAGGGACATGGAAAGAGGACGTGCCAAATGGGAAATAATTTCAATAGGAAACATCAGGGGCATAAGGGCTTTGCTGGGACCTGTGAAATGTCCGATATAATGGAAGCCCCATGTTTTGATGCCGAGGTAGTTGTAATAAATGAAAACAAATAACGCCACGGAAACCGTCGTATTGAGGTTTGCCGTCGGAGCGTCGAAACCGGGAACAAGTCCGAGCATGTTCATGCTGAAAATATAAAGAAAAATTCCAATTAAAAGAGGAACATAACGACGGCCTTTTTCGCCAAGGGAGTCCACGATGAAGTTTTCCAGTCCTCCGATGATGGCTTCAAAAAGCGATTGGGTCTTTCCCGGAATGAGGGAAATCCTTGATTTAACAAATAAACCGAGCAAAAGAAGGAAAATCATTCCGCACCATGTGAAAAACACATAGGTGGTTTGGACTTCAGTTCCGCCGATGTTCATCGTATCCATGTTCATAACGGAAGATAACAGAAGCGGATGTGCTAAACCTTGAGCTGCCATAAATGTCCTCTCAAATTTTATTATTGCATATCAATAAGATAGGTATCGTCGACATTGGAACGGAAAGTCCTATGCATAAAGCGACAGGGTCGGCATTCCAATGCTTTAAAAATATATATAATAAAAATCCGGTTAAGAAAAGCCTTAAATTTGAGGTTAAAATCTGCCCGAAGGGTAAAAGTTTGTCTGTGCTTGTTCCTAACATTTTGGAATTAAAATATTTTTGCATAAAAATTGCCATGAAAAAAAAATTCCAAAAAGATAAAATTCCTCCTAAAAAAATCCAGAGAAAAAATGTGCTTTTTGCAATTGTGCATAGGGCGGCAAGAAAAAGCAGTCCTAACAGGAGCATGTCGAAAAAAATAATTCTTTGAATGGCGGGACTTGTGATATTTTTTTTTATATAGTTTTGAGCGGATGAAAATATTTTCATTTATTCTCCGTTGTTATCAAGTTCTTCTTGCTTTTTTTGGAGGTATTTCGCATCAATATAAACATTTCTGAACCCTGCGAAAATCCCCAGAACAACTCCTATGCTCAATCCGATCGGATAGGAATCGAACAGATACGTGTCGCACAGATAGCCAAGCCCTCCTCCCACGAGCGGACCTGACACCATGTGCAGACCCATGGTCGAGGCTGTTCCGAGCATGCCGAAAAGAGGGTTGCCGTTTTCATTTTTTTTTGTGTTCATGCGTTTTCCTTTTGATTTTTGCGGTATTGACGGGCTGTTTCGATAAAGTTTTTGGAAAAATGCGGAACAGCGGGAGCAAAAATGTGGGTATAGGAGGCAAAACAGTTTTTATAGATAAGTCCGTCAAACGCAAGGTTATTGTTTTGCATTTCCTTCTGCGTCATGCCGCGTCCTTTTTTCAGTTCAAAGAGAAATTCTTGGTCCGGTTTGGCGTTTACCGCTGTTGAAAAATGAAATTCATGCCCTTTCCAAATGCTTCCCAGCGGGTGATAGGGGTTTTCCCGGATTGTTTTTATTTCCGCATATCCGAGCCCTTGCGGCTTATCGAAAAATTTTGTTTCAATATCGAAAACGCCGATCATGGGATAGCTTTCGTATTTTTTTTCTTCAGGAAAATGAAGCTGTTTGGCAAGAAGCATAAAGCCTCCGCATTCGGCATATACGGGCATATTCTGTTCAATCCATTCCTTTATTTGCGGAAGTTTCGGAGAGCGGCTGATTTCTTTGGCATACAATTCGGGGTAGCCTCCTCCGATGTACAGTCCGTCAATATTCTTTGCGGTGAGCTTGTGGGCTTGCAGCTGTTCCGCAAAGCTTTGTTCCGACAATAGGGAAAGCGGGACGAGGTTCACTCCCAATTTTTTGAGCTCGTCAAAATTTTCTTGGTAATAAAACCAAAAAGCGTCATCGTACAGATACGCGATATTAAGAGGGCTGGACTGCATTTTTCGTGTTATTTCAAGGGGCGGATCGGGAAGCCGGGGCATATCGCCTGCGGCTGCCAGAATTTTTTGTATGTCCGTATTGTCGGCGATAAGTTCAGCCAAGGAATCGAGCATGATTTGCTTATCGTCGTTTTTATTGAGGCTCAAGCATAAATGCCGTTCGGGAATAGGGTTGTCCTTTAGGCGGGGAATAGCGCCGAGCACAGGAATATCCGTATATTCCTCAATGGATTGCCGGATGATTGTTTGGTGCCGCGCAGAGGCGATATTGTTCAGAATGACGCCGGCAAGCCTGATCTCAGGGTCGAAATTTCGTATGCCTAAGACGAGCGCC